>JAGXQV010000142.1 GCA_018336195.1 Sulfuricella sp.
CTAAAAGTCGCGGAGGTGGTATTAATAGTCTTTAATATACTTTAAAGACGCACTTGTCTGAATTAAGTGTGCCGAACCATTCCATTGGGGACTCGACATGAATAATTTTTCCCTGGCAAAGAAGTTTCTCTTGTTGAGTATGGTCATGGTACTGGCGCTGGCCTTACAAGGATTCAATTTTTCCAGCACGCTACGCAACACCCTGACTCTGGAGAAGGAACGCATGGTGCGCCATGCCGTGGAAACTGCTTACGGCGTGCTGGAAAATTACGAAAAGCGTGCGGCGAGCGGCGAATTGACTCGTGAAATCGCTCAGGAGCGCGCCAAACAGACGATCAAGGCGATGCGTTACGACGAGCGAGAATATTTCTGGCTCAACGACATGCAACCCCGCATGGTCATGCATCCCATCAAACCGGAATTGGACGGGCAGGATCTGAGCGGCAACAAGGATCCCGCCGGCAAGCTTTTGTTCGTCGCCTTTGTGGAGGAAGTCCGTAAGCACGGCGCGGGTTTCGTCACTTACCAGTGGCCCAAGCCGGGGAGTGACCACCCCATACCCAAACTCTCTTACGTCAAGGGGTTCGCGCCATGGGGGTGGGTAATCGGCTCCGGAGTGTATATCGACGATATCGATACCCAGTATTGGGCCAACGTGAAGTCGCTGGTAGCCATGAGCACGGCGCTGTTGTTCCTGCTTCTGGCGTTGTCGTGGTATATCGCCCGCAACATCGGTACGCGCATCGGCAAGGCGGTGACGGTTTCCGAGGCGATTTCCCAGGACAAGTTGGACAACCTTATCGAAGTCGACGGAAAAGACGAAGTCGGCCACCTGCTCGGTACTCTCCAGCACATGCAGGAAAGCCTGCTGGCGCGGATTTCCGAGGAGCGCCGCCATGCCGAGGAAAATCTCCGCATTAAGCAGGCGTTGGACGTGGTTTCCAGTAGCGTCATGGTGGCCGACAATGACAGCAGGATCATTTATCTCAACCATTCCACCGAGGCGATGCTGCGCACCGGGGAAAGTGAAATCCGCAAGGCTCTCCCGGGTTTTCGCGCCACTGCCGTACTGGGAAGTAGCTTCGACAGTTTTCACAAGACGCCTGCCCACCAGAAGAGCCTGCTGACCGGCCTGAATTCCGAGCATCGCGTGGAGATACACATTGGCGAGCGCACCTACTTTCTCATCACCAACCCGGTGCGCAACGCGCAAAACCAGCGTATCGGTTCGGTCATCGAATGGCAGGACCGCACTGTCGAGGTCGGCGTGGAAAGGGAACTGGCGGAGATCGTCCAGGCTGCCGCACAAGGCGATTTTACCCGGCGTGTCGCCCTTGAAGGCAAGGATGGCTTTTTCCATGAAATGGGCGAGGAAATCAACCTCCTCATGTATACCAGTCAATCCGGCCTGGAGGAAATCGCGCGGGTTCTGGGTGCCGTGGCCGAGGGTGATCTTACCCAAAAAATCACCAGCGACTACTGCGGATCGTTCGGCCAGTTGCGGGATTATGCCAACACGACAGTGGAAAACCTGACGCAAATGATTTTGTCGATCAAGGAAGCGGTAGACTCGATCAATACCTCGGCACGGGAAATCTCCCTAGGCAATGCCGACCTGTCGCACCGCACCGAACAGCAAAGCACCAGCCTGGACAAGACTGCGGGCAACATGGAAGAACTGACCGGCACCGTGAAGCAGAACGCCGAGAACGCTAAGCAGGCCAACCAATTGGCTATCGGCGCATCCAGCGTTGCCGGCAAGGGGGGCACGGTGGTTGGGGAGGTGGTTCATACCATGGCCTCGATCAACGAATCGTCGCGCAAGATCGTCGATATCATTTCGGTGATCGATGGCATCGCCTTCCAGACCAACATTCTCGCCCTGAATGCCGCCGTCGAAGCGGCCCGTGCCGGCGAACAGGGGCGCGGCTTCGCGGTGGTCGCCGCGGAAGTGCGCAACCTCGCCCAGCGCTCCGCCGCCGCTGCCAAGGAGATCAAGACCCTGATCGGCGACTCGGTGGACAAGGTGGAGAACGGCACCCAGTTGGTGGCGGAAGCTGGCCAAACAATGGACGAGATCGTCACCAGCATCAAGCGCGTCACCGACATCATGGCGGAAATCTCCGCCGCGTCGGTGGAACAAAGCTCCGGTATCGAGCAGGTGAATCACGCCATCACCCAGATGGACGACGTTACCCAGCAGAACGCCGCGCTGGTCGAAGAAGCCGCTGCCGCAACCGAATCTCTGGCAGAACAGGCGCAGAACCTGTCCGCTTCGGTGAGCGTGTTCAAGCTCGTAACCACAGGGCTGACCGCAGTGAGCTCTCCTAAGCCTGCAGTCGAACAAACTGCCCCCGCCAAATCCAAGCCGGTCCAGGCCGCCTCCTCCGATGGCGAGGAATGGCAGGGGTTTTAGTGCAGCCCGCCGCCAACCCGTCCCCTGGCACCCGACTTGCTTTAGTTCTAGCATCGATACTCACGTTGCCTCAACCAGGGGACATTGCGATGCATATCCTTCAATATCTGCCCGGCGGAATCCCTTCGCTGTTCGGGCTGAGCGTGATTCCCGCCGCCCAGCCCGGCAAATTGTTCGTCGTCCTGCATGACTTGCCGGAAAACCCCGGCGTCGGCGTCAGCGATGCGGTGGCGCTGGCTGCCCAGGTGGTCCTCAACGAATTCTCCGAACCGCTGGGACCGGCCGCGGTGGAAGATCTGCGCTGGATACTCAAGTTCTTCGGTGCAAAGGAGGGTGTTTCGGGTGCTTTCGACGAAGTACGGCTGGAAATCGGCGGTGACCGTTGGAGCGGATTTGCCGCGAAATTGGCCGACTGGCTGGAATTGGATCGCTCCACCTCGCACCATATCCGCCGCGAACTGGAATTACGCGGCGAGGGTATGGAAGCTTACGGGGGTTTCAATATCGACTGAATTGGGGAAAAGTGAGGCACGCCTCCATTGAGGGAGGCCCGTCGCGGGCCGATTACTTCGGTCGGCACTGATCGCGCCGAGAGCGGCGCTCCCCCCGCCGTTGTTCAATGCCCGGTGCAACCCGACCCTGCTTCATCGGGCTTATTGCGGAGGAAGTCCGCGACCTTGCGGAATGCGGCGGTGAGTTCCGTTTGCAGGGATTCTTCCACGCCGACGTCGCGCATCGCCTTGATCATGCAGGCCATCCACAGGTCGCGTTCCAGGTTGCCGATGGGAAACGGCAGGTGGCGGTGGCGCATTTGCGGGTGGCCGTGTTTTTCCGCATAAAGCGGTGGGCCGCCGGTCCAACCGCTGAGGAACAGGAACAGCTTGTCGCGTGAGCCTTTGAGGCTGGCGGCGTGCAGGCCGCGGATCGGGGCATAGGCGGGATCGCTATCCATCAGGTCGTAAAAACGGGCGACCAGACGGCGCACGCCTTCTTCGCCGCCGAGTCTCTGGTAGTGGGGGTTCGGAATATTCATGGCAGGCTCGCTCAAAAAACGCCACTATACCTTGAAGCGGCTCACGGTTTCACTTAGCGCGCTAGACAGCGTTTCCAGCTCCCGGGCGGCCAGGGCGATGGCATTCACCTCCGTATTGTTCTCCTCGGTCTTTTCGGCGACGCGGGCGACGCTGTCGGCGATTTGGCTATGCGCCGAGCTTTGCTCGCGCAGCGAATCGGTAATGGCGCTGACTTCGTCGATGACGTGATGGGCGCTGTCCTTGATGCGCACGATGACATCCTTGACGAGCGCCACCATCCGCACGCCTTCTCCGGCGCGGGCATTGCCGTCGGCCATGCCGGCTACGGCACTGCGGGTGCCGCTCTGGATGCTGACTATCATTTCCGTGATTTCCTGGGTCGATTGACTAGTGCGTTCGGCGAGCTTGCGCACTTCGTCGGCGACTACCGCGAAACCGCGCCCCTGCTCGCCGGCCCGAGCCGCTTCGATGGCGGCGTTCAGGGCCAGCAGGTTGGTTTGGTCGGCAATTTCCTTGATGACGCCAGCAATCGCGGAAATCTTGTCGGAGTGTTCGCCCAGCGATTCGATGTGCCGCGTGGAATGGTTCACCGCTTCGGCGATTTTCGCCATTTCCTGAGTGGCGTCATCCACCACTTTCAGACCGGTTTCCGAAATATCCCCGGATTTGCGCGACGAGGCATGGGTTTCATTGGCGTTATCGGTGATCTGCTCGATCCCTACCGAAATCTCCTCTACGGCGGCAGCCATCGACTGGGTAGCGTCGTGCTGTTGCGCGGAACGTTCCGCAACGCGCGCCGAGGAAGCGGAAAGCTGGGCTGCTTCGTTCGCCAGCCTTGCCACCCCGTCGTTGACGCGCAGGATCACGTGCAAAAGGCTGGACTGCATGGCCTTCATGGCGGCCAGCAGACTGGTGGTGTCACCGGGCTTGGTATCAACCCGCACGGTTAGGTCGAAATCGGCAATGGCCTGGGCGATTTGTGCGGCATATTCCGGCTCCCCACCGAGGCTGCCCAGCAGGCTGCGGATGATCGCCGCCGCGACTACCATGCCGGCGCCCAGCGAAGCTGCAAGGATCGCCAGCAGCAGCACGCTGGCGGACCGGATGCGCCCCTTTGCCTGATCCTCGTCGTCGGTGTTGCGCTTGTTGGTCATTTCCACCACCTGGTCGATGGCTTTGCGATGCAGTTCGTAAGCCAATTCCATCCGTTTCAGCGCCATTCCGGCGACTTCCGCGTCGCTTTTTTGCAAGGCCGGGATGAATTCGTCGAAAGCGGTTTTATAGAAGGCCATCGCCGGTTCGTGGCCCTGTGTGAGGAAAATGTCGGCCAACGGACTTTCCAGCCCTTCCTTGAGCCAGAATTCGTGACGGGTATCGTAATCGGCCTTGAGAGCCTTGAAGCGCTCGACCAACTTGTCCAGTTCGGGCTTGCCGGCATCGCGCATTTGCAGGCTGACTAGGTAGGATTCGAGGATGTATTCGGGCGGCGGCAGAATATCGGCGATCAGATCCTTGCCCTGTACGATGCGCTGATAAAGAGGGCCGTTGACCTTGAGATCGTTGAGGGTCTTGAAAGACCAGCCCCCGTAAACGATGAAACCCAGTGCAAAGACTCCAATCAACACGACAAAACGATGGGACAACTTGAGATTGCTGATGATGCTCATAGGTTGGTTCGCCTCTTTAGACGTTGCCGGAAATCGGTAACCCTTACAACAAGCAGGTTATATGCCCGTCACGATGGCAGAGTCGGAAACTCCGGTAATTGCTTTCGTAACCCCGCGCCAGCTTATATTATGTGGATAACTCCTTTTCTCGACGCGCCATGGATATTACTGCCGACACCCCTTACCTTATCGAAACCATGCCCTATTTTGAGGCGGTGGGCGATGAAATCGCCCTGTTTGAAGCCGCTTACCAGAGCCGGATACCCGTTTTGCTGAAAGGCCCGACCGGCTGCGGCAAGACCCGTTTTATGGAATACATGGCATGGCGTCTGAAGCGCCCGCTGATTACGGTATCCTGCCACGACGACCTGAGTGCCGCCGATCTGGTGGGGCGCTATCTCATCACCGCCAACGAAACCGTGTGGGTGGACGGCCCGCTGGCGCGCGCGGTGCGCTGCGGCGGCATCTGCTACCTGGATGAAGTGGTCGAGGCGCGCAAGGACACCACGGTGGTGATCCACCCGCTCGCCGACGACCGGCGCATCCTGCCCATGGAAAAGCGCGGCGAAGTGCTGCGCGCCCCGCCCGAATTCGTCCTGGCCATGTCCTACAACCCCGGCTACCAGAGTGTTCTGAAGGAATTGAAACAGAGCACCCGCCAGCGTTTCGTCGCCATCGAGTTCGACTATCCCGCAGCGACGCTGGAACAGAAGATCGTCTGCGCGGAAACCGGCCTGGATGCCGCGACCGCCGAAAAATTGGTGCACCTCGCCGGCCTGACCCGCAACCTCAAACACAACGGCCTCGACGAAGGCGCCTCGACGCGCCTGCTGGTGCACGCCGGCAAGCTCATGGCGCGCGGGATTGCGCCGCGCACGGCGTGCCAGGGGGCGATTGCGCAAGCGCTCACCGACGAACCGGAAATGCTGGCGGCGCTCAATGAACTCATCACCGCCGTTTTCTAAACGGCTGAACCGCGCCGGGCGATGCCCATGAGTCATACAGACGACGGCGAAATCGACCTGCCGTTCAGCGCCGCCCAACTCGACGCCGTTCTCAACGAATATATTCCCGCCACCACCTGGGAAGAAGTCGCGGCGGAGTTGGCGTTGCTCGGTCGCACGCAGCAGGAATTCGTCCTTGAATGGTGTTTCGTGCTGGCGGGCAACAACGCCA
Source organism: Sulfuricella sp. (assembly GCA_018336195.1). Lineage (GTDB taxonomy): Bacteria > Pseudomonadota > Gammaproteobacteria > Burkholderiales > Sulfuricellaceae > JAGXQV01. Next base: position 6,294 of record JAGXQV010000142.1, read on the forward strand.
CGCTGGCCTTCGGCTGGGGACGGAAGGCCACTGCGGCGTTCGCCTGCATGGGAGAAACCGACATCGAGCGCTGGCTGATCCGCGCCATGGACGTGTACGACAAGCAGGGCTTGTCGCGCGCTTTCAACATCCTCAATCATCCCGACCGTTTTGCCGTGGAAATCCAGGCCGAAGCGCGTCGTCTGGCGCTCCCCGAAGCTTTGGGCGTACTCGAACTGTTCGTCTGCGGACTGGCCGGACGCACCTTCAAAATTGCGGAAGGCGACGCCGCCTACACCGACAGCGAGACCTTCTTCCTGCCCGCGAGCATCGAATTCTTTCCCCGCAAGGAAGACAATTTCCTGCTCTATAAAGGCATGGTGGCGCACTTGTGGGCGCAGGTGCGTTTCGGCACCTACACGGTGGACTGGCTGGAGCGGGTAAGCGCCTATCCCGACCCCGAACGCGCCCTGGCGTGGCTCCACGCCCTCGAAGCGCAGCGCCTCGAATACCGTCTGCGCAAGCTGTTCAGCGGGCTGCTCAACGATCTCGACCAACGGCTTGGTGTCCCCTCTTTTTCCTTGCCCCCAGCGCTTCTCGAACTCCTTGCGGAGCCGGGAGCCGGGGTGACGGCAAGCCTGGATCTGCTGGAAGAAGTGCTGGATCACGAACCTCCGACCTTGCCCCCCTACATCGGCCTACTCAAGCCCGAATTGGTACGACAGGCCATGCAGGCGCGCCTGCCGCGCGAGAAGGAGGCTCTCGCCAAGGTACTGGGGAAATGGCTGGACGAAATCCAGCCGCGTCGCGCCGATACGCCACCTCCGCAGTTTAGTGCCGCCCTGGCCGGAGAACGGGAAAACTCGCCCCGCCTCGACATCACCATCACCCTCGACGGCAAGCCGCTCGCCCCACCCGACAAGGTGCGCGAACTGCTGAGTTCCATCGCCCTCGACCTGGGCGAGATACCCCCGGAATACTTGGTGCCCGCCGGCCCCGGCGACAGCAACCCGGACACCGCCAATGCGGAGAAGAAAGCCGTTTCGGGCAGTCCCACCCGCGACGCCGTCACCTACCCCGAGTGGGATCACGAGCGGCGCAGCTACCGCAAGGAATGGTGCGTGGTGCGCGAAAAACCGCTGTCCCCGCAGGGAGACGCTTTCGTACAGCAGACGCTGACCAAATACAGCGGCAAGATCCATCAGTTCAAACGCGCCTTCGAAATGCTGCGTGGCGAAGAGCGCACCCTGAAGCGTCAACAAAACGGCGACGACATCGATTTCGACGCCTTGGTCGATGCCTACGCCGACCTGCGCTGCGGTCGCGAACTCAGCGAACACGTCTTCACCCGCCGCCTGAAAGTGGAGCGCAACCTGGCCTTGATGCTGATGGTGGACATGAGCGGCTCGACCAAGGGACACATCAACGACACCGAACGCGAAGCACTGGTGCTGCTGTGCGAAGCGCTGGAACGGCTGGGCGACCGTTACGCCATTTACGGGTTTTCCGGGATGACCCGCCTCAACTGCGAGATTTATCCCATCAAGGAATTTCAGGAACCCTACGGCGACACGGTACGGCGGCGCATCGAAGCGATCACCCCGCGCGACTACACGCGCATGGGTGTCGCCATCCGCCATCTCAGCCAACGCCTCAACCAGGTGGATGCACGGGTGCGCCTGCTCATCACCCTCTCCGACGGCAAGCCCGACGATTTCCAGGATAACTACCGCGGCGCCTACGGCATCGAGGATACCCGCATGGCGCTGCTGGAAGCCAAGCGCTCCGGCATCCACCCCTTTTGCATCACCATCGACCGCGAAGGTCCGCAGTACCTGCCGCACATGTATGGCGCGGTGAACTATGCGGTGATCGACGACGTGAAGCGCCTCCCCCTCAAAATCGCCGATATCTACCGCAAGCTCACTACCTGATCGGTCTCCTGAAACACGCCGTTGGCGCCGCTGGGCTATACTTCATTGCATAAAGAACCCGGCTTGGAGTAGGAACTTAGCATGGCCAATAAAACCCTCGGAACCCGCCAGAAAATGGTGTTTCGGCTGCCGCAAAGCCAGGCGCCGCGCAATCCTTTGGTCGCGCTGGCCAAGCAGCGCAAGGCCGGCCCCCATGAGAAAACCAAGGGGGCACAACGCCGTCAGGCCAACGTGCTGCTTGCCAAGCTGTTGGGTGAAGTGGCAGAAGAGAAATAAAGCAGTTTTTCAGCTAGCGCCCAAACGTCGCACCAACTCCGAATTGCGCGCCTTGAGGAATCCCAGGAGCTTTTCCGGGTAATCGGCGGCCACCGCCTGCTGTACCGATGGCCGCACCGCTAGAGCCTGCCGCCAGGCACGGACCTTGGGGGTCTCGGCGAAGATGCCGAGATCGGCGTAGCGGTCGTAAACCTCGAAATAGCGGAAGATCGGTCCAAACGCCGCATCCACCAGGGAGAAACGCTCGCCGGCGAAATACGGGCCGTCTCCCAGCACGTTTTCCAATATCCCGAACCTGCCCTGCAATTCCTTGCGTTTGGCATCCAGGCTGGCTTCATCCTGAGCGGTGTTGAGTTCCCACAGGGTCATCAGCAGGGCCGAGCCGAACTCGATCCAGGCACGGTGCTTGGCGCGCGCCAGCGCGTCGGCGGGATGCAGGCGCGGCTCAATGGTTTCGTCGAGATATTCGCAGATCACCGCCGACTCGAAGATCACTTCGCCGTCCACTTGCAGGAGCGGCACCTTGCCCAGCGGGGAAATCTGGCGAAACCACTCGGGCGGCTCGGCGAGATTGATACTGGTGCGCTCGAAGGGGGCATGCTTTTCAAGCAGGGTAATCACTGCCCGTTGCACGTAGGGGCAGATTTCATGGCTGACGAGGTGGAGTTTGGGCATGATTTTTCCTGGGGATTATTGTTTGTAAAGGGTGACCGGCGTTTTGACCGGCAGGGTTCTGGAACAAAAATAACCTTGGTTCTTGGGCTGACAGGATTCGATCCGCAACGTCGCCGCCGTGGGCGACAGCGTCAGGGTGGCGAATTGCAGCAGATAGGCGTCATCCTCGACCAGGGACACCACGCCACCATCCAGGGTTCCCTGGAAAATCAGGCCGGTTCGCACGTTGGTCAGGGTCAGGCTGTTACCCACTACGTTGAGCATATATTTCAGGCCTTTCGGCTCGTTTACCCAAAGTCCATTGTAGTCGATGGCAGAAGCTGGCGATGTCGGGAGCGGCGTGGCGCGGGCCAGCGACATTTCCCAACCACCGTCGGAATTGAGCGTCACGGTGACGTTTTGCAGCGTCGAACCGTTGATGTCCAAGGCCGGAAACGTGGCGATCCCGGTGTTGCTGTCGAAGCTCACGAACGGGTGTTCGGCCCCGTTGCTGTCGACACCCGGCGTAGCGGCGTCCACCGTCCAGCTCCCATCGTTGCGCAAGGTCAGGGTGAGATTGGAAAAGATCGCGCCGTCGATCGACACATTTTTGACGAACAGGCGTCCATCGCCGGGGGAATAAGTGTTCACCGAGGCCGCAGCGACAAGGGGGAAAAACGCCAGGATCAGCGATAACAAAATTTTCATGGAAAGAGCAAAAAGCTGCTGCTTGGTGTTTGGGAAGGTGGATTATTCCATGATTCCGCCCGCCGATGAACTAAGTAGTTATACCTATTTCTTCAACCAGGACAGGGAGTTCCCGAACTCTCAACAGCGGGGTTATGCACAAGACTTCGTCTAATCATGAAGACGGGCATGGAACCCCTTGAGCGCAAAGGGATGTTATGCAACTCATTGTTTATTAATTGAATTAATCTGCCTGTTTTTTAAGCGGCGGTATTAAACCCGTTGTGGGACGGCAAGTTACAGAGTGATTACCCTGTTACCCACAGACTTATCCACAGATTGTGTGGACATCCAGCAACGTGCCCGCTTGTCAACCCGGCGCGATAATTTTTTCGTTTTGGTCGGCGATCCGTCGGGGCCGGCGGATGGGTTAAAATGGGGTGCTTCGATCCCCTTTCTTCCGGCCAAAACGATCATGTGGTTCAGAAACCTGCAAATTTACCGTCTTACCCAGCCTTTCACCTGCGACCCGCTGGAACTGGAGCGCAAGCTCGCCCACTACGCTTTCATCGGCTGCGGCAGCCTCGACCCGATGAGCAAGGGCTGGACCACACCGGGCAGCAACCCGGATAGCCTGGTGTATGCGCGCAACGGCCAGATCCTGGTGGCCCTGCGCGTCGAGCAGAAACTCCTGCCGGGCGCGGTGGTCCGCCAGCATGCCGAGGAACGGGCGCGTCAAATCGAACAGCAGCAAGGCTATCGTCCGGGGCGCAAACAACTGCGCGAGATTCGCGACGACGTCGAAACCGAATTGCTGCCCCGTGCTTTCGGGAAGCAGCGCACCACTTATGCCTGGATCGACCCGCTGGGCGGCTGGCTGGTGGTGGATGCCGCCAATCCCGCCAAGGCGGAAGAAGTGCTGGAGTTGCTCCACAAGGCGGTCGACGATCTGGCGGTGCTGCGCCCCAAGACCGAGCTGTCGCCGCGTTCGGCGATGACCGACTGGCTGCTCGGCGATGCAGCACCGGCGGGCTTCACCATCGACCGCGATTGCGAACTGATGTCGCCGCTGGAGGAAAAGGCCACCGTGCGTTTCGTCCGCCATCCGCTGGATGCCGCCGATATCCGCCATCACATTGAGGCCGGCAAGCTGGCGACCCGCTTGGCGCTGACCTGGAACGACCGGGTGTCGTTCGTCCTGACCGAGGATTTTCAGGTGAAGCGCCTGGCCTTTCTCGACCTCCTCAAGGAAGAAGCCGACAAGGCCGACAACGTGGAAGAGCAGTTCGACGCCGATTTCGCCTTGATGAGCGGCGAACTGGCGCGGTTTATCCCGGACCTGATCGAGGCGCTGGGCGGGGAAAGCGCCCTGGCAGCCTAATTTTTCTTCTTGCCGCCGTCCGGCTTGCCCACCACATGCATTTCGCAGCGCTGGCAGTCGAAGCGCAGGGTGAATTCGTCGCTGCCGCGTTTTAAGGTCATCGGATCGGGGCGGATGCCTTTCACCTGCTTGGGGCAGAGGTTGAAACTGTAGCGCAGGCAGTGCTTGGTAATCATCAGCGACAGCGGATCGCGCTCGCGGTTGTTCTCGAAAGCGGCGGCGATCTGGGTTACCCCGTGTTGCTGGTAAAAGTCGCGGGCTTGGCGGTTGTAAACGTTGCCCAGATAGCTGAGCGTGGTTTCGGGGTAGGCTGCCGTAGGGTTGCGAGATGGTGCCCGCGCGGGCCGCTGGTAGGCGGCGGCACGGGCCGCTTCAAGGCGTGCGACGGCATCGCGGCGGAGCGCGTTGAGTGCGGAAACCGGGATGAACCAGGCAGCGGTGGTATTCACGTCGATGCGCTGCGCTTCGAAAAGGGTGTTGCCGAGTTTGCCCAGTTGCTCGCGGATACTGGTTTCCACCTTGGCGGGGTTCTGCGCCGGTTCCTTGGGATGCGCCAGGCCGACCGTCGCGGACACACCTTCCTCATCGGTCATTTTCAAATCGAATCCGGTCGGCGTTTCGGTGAAATCCAGCACCACGCCGATTTTGCGTTCGGCGGATTTCTTCTCCAGTTGTTTCTCGAGTTCCTGGTCGAGATTGCGGTACAAGGCGGTGCCGACCGTCAGTTCGCCGGGCATTTCGGCGGGATACAGGCGATTGGCATCGACCCGGTTGATGCGCAGTCCGGTCAATTCCTTGGCGGCGTTGAAATAGCTCACCCCGTCGCCGTTGTTGAGGCGGGTGGCGCCGTCGATCTCCAGGTAATTCGGCCCTTTGCGCACGACCTTGCCAATCGGCACCCCGGCGAACTTGGGAGTGAGAAACGAGGTGATGCCCATCTGGCGGCCATTCAGGAAATAATCGGTGGCACCGCGATTAAAGCTCTTCTCCGGCTGGGGCTGGAAAAAGAAGGTGCAGCGCCCCGCCGACGCGCGCCGGAATTCGGGCTTTTCCGACAGCAGATGATCGAGACGCTGGCGGTAATACGCCGTGACGTTTTTGACATAGGACAGGTCTTTCAGGCGCCCTTCGATCTTGAACGAGGTGATTCCGGCTTCCACCAACGCACCGAGGTTTTCCGCCTGGTTCATGTCCTTCAGCGAGAGCAGACGCTGGTCGCGCGCCAGTTCTCTGCCATCCGTATCAATCAGCGTATAGGGCAGCCGGCAATGCTGGGCGCACTCGCCGCGATTGGCGCTGCGCCCCGAGTAGGCGTGGCTGATGTTGCACAAACCGCTGTAACTGACGCACAGCGCCCCGTGCACGAAAAATTCCAGGGTGGCGCTGGTCTGCACGGCGATGTCGCGGATTTGCGCGAGGGATAATTCGCGCGCCAGTACCACTTGCGCAAACCCGACTTCCTCCAGGAAACGCACTTTCTCGGGAGTACGATTGTCGGTCTGGGTGCTGGCGTGCAGGGCGATAGGCGGCAGATCGAGCTGCAACAAGCCCATGTCCTGGACGATCAGGGCATCCGCCCCAGCTTGGTAAAGCTGGTGGACCAGGCGCCCGGCTTCTTCCAGTTCCTCGTCGCACAGGATGGTGTTGAGCGCCACGTAGACCCGCGCCGAATAGCGGTGGGCGTGGCGCGCCAGTGCCTCGATGTCGGGCACGGAATTGCCGGCTGCCGCCCGCGCGCCGAATTGTGGCCCGCCGATATACACCGCATCGGCGCCGTGGTCGATGGCAGCCATGCCGAATTCGCGGTTTTTCGCGGGGGCCAGGAGTTCCAGGCGGCTACGTTCAGGGTTCATTCAAAGTGAGGAAAAATAGGAAAGGGGATCAAGGCTAAATCAGATTTCGGATTAGATCATTTCAAGTCTGGGCGGCCATTTTTCGCCCCATTGTGGTGCAGGCCATGCCTGTGTAGAATCTCGTCACCGGTCCAGGTGTCCGACTCCGTTGCTCGAGTCGACTGCGGCGTACGCCCACCCTGGGCCGGACCTCAGATTTGCCCCACCCCTTTTATCGCATACCCCTTTGCCGCGCACTGTCTGCCGATGAGTTGCAGCCATTTGCACAATTCCTGCCGGGACTCCAGGGGGTAACGGCGCTCCCGATTACCGCGCCGCCCCAGGCTGCCCCACGCGCGGGTCAGCACCAGATCGCCGAGCAAGTCGCGACTGACCGAAACGAGATACCAGCAATGCCGGTTATTGTCGTGATCGTGTTTTTCCCAGTAGAACATGCGGCGGATTTGGCGGAGGCTCGTTGCAACGGATTGAGTCCGAATGATAGGGAATATCCGCTGACCTTGGCAACCGGTCTTTTGCAAAGTTGGTATGCAAAATGCTTTTGGTGAAGCAAGCCACACTTTTCAGGAGCATCCCAAATGGAAACCGGACTGACCGAAATCCTGTTTTTTTCAGCGGCAGGCTCCGCCCTGCCTTACCTGATCGTGGGCGCTTGGGAATCCTCAGAGCGCCTGGTTTCCGCCTGTCGTTGCCGGAGCTTGCTTCAGAGCGTGGTCAGCCGGGCAAGCCGGTCGCCGAACAGGTAAGTGAGTACTATCGCCGCCGGCAGGACGTAGAAATACGCGCGCATCAGCCCGCGGATGCGCCGGTTGGCGGTTTTCAGTTCCATGAAATGGTCGATTACCATGCGTCCCTTGAAGGCCATGGTCAGGGCAATCACCAGTGTTACCGCCAAGCCCGGCTCGGCGGCCTCGCCGAGATAGGCACCGCCCAGCGTCAGGGCGCACAGGACCAGCCAGAGGAAATCCAGGATTTGCTTGTGGGCCATGGTGTCGCTCCTTCAGCGCAACAGGTAAACCAGTGGGAAGATCACCAGCCATGCCAAATCGGTGGCGTGCCAGTAGGAAGCGAAAGCCTCCAGGCCTTCGTGATCCTGCGGGGAGTAAACGCCCATTTTGGTGCGTGCGGTCACCCACAGGATGCCCATGATTCCCCACAGCACATGCACCATGTGGGTAAAGGTCAGGTAGTAATACACCGTGAAGAAAATGCTGGTCCTGCCGGTGATGCCTTGTTCGACGTTCCACTGGAATTCGAAATATTTGGTCAGCATGTAGCCGCACGCGCAAAGCAACACCGCGTACAGCCACCGCTCGGCCGTCTTGGCGCGGTCGGCACGAACTGCCAGCACCGCGTTGGCCACGCAATAACTGCCGCTGATCATCAGCAGGGTATTGAACGTCCCCGCGAAGGTACTCAATCTCAACGGGCCTTCGCGGAAGGCCTCGGGGAAATGCGCACGGGCGATGAAATACACCGCGAACAACAGGGCGAACTCGGTCATTTCGCTCAGAATGCCGGCCCAAATCCCCCGGTTGCCGGGAATCCCGCCCGCTACGGGCATTTGCAAAGCGACGCTGGTGGCCATTCCGGCTTTCCTTGTGACGATGAACTGCACTTTAGCAGGCAAGCGCGCCTGAAAATACTTCACAAATCAAGGAAATTGCAGTTGTTACGCAAAGGGATGGCGGTGCCGGGCGAAAATCGGTTAAATTCCGCATTCGCCGAATAACCCGTCGCTTCAACCATGGATTTTCTGGATTTGCTATTAACCTTAGTCTGCGCCGCCGCCGGATGGTTCTGGGTGGACACCCTGCGCGCCCGCGAAATTGCCCGCGATGCCGGCAAACGTGCGTGCCTGCGCGCCGGCGTGCAGTTTCTCGACGATACCGTGGCCGGTACCGGCGTGACATTGAGTCGCGACGGCGAAGGCCGGCGAGCAATCCGCCGTACTTACCGTTTCGAATTCAGCGATACCGGCGACAACCGTCTGGAAGGCAGCCTGGTGCTGCTGGGCGGACGGGTCGAATACCTCTTCATGGAACCCTACCGGATGACTGCGGCTCCCAATCAGTAGCCGTAATAGACGCGCGGCGGCGGCATCACGATCACCGTACCGGGCGGCAACGCCGGGTAATAAGCGGGTTGCGCGTAATGATGGTGGTGGTGCTGACGGTACTGCGGATAGCCGTAAACCGGCTGGGGATAATAGACCGGCGGCGGACTGGCGCGATATTCCACATAGGCCGGCGCGGGTGCGTCCCCGTGCCCACCTAGTTCCGCGCCCACCGCTGCGCCCACGACGGTTGCCGCAATTTGTCCGTTTCCCTGACCGAAGCGGCTACCGACGATCCCGCCGATCAAAGCCCCGGTCAGGGGATCGGCCTGAACAGCTACGGGCAAGCCCGCTGCGCAAACAGCGGCCAGCGCAACCAGAAACTTGCCTGCGTGATTTCGTTGAGTCTTGAACATTTCAACCTCCTGTGTGGTCGTTCTTGCAGATGTCATGTGGATTAACGTGTGGGGAGGCGGCGCGCTGACAAGGTGATAAACGAGCCTCCGCTAAAGCAATCGCGTCTCCCGCCGATAAGCCTTTATTACATGTCCGTTCAAGGGGGCCATCATGGATATCGGCAGCATTGCCAGTCTGGCTACCAATATGGCGCAGGAGCGCACCCAGCAGGAAGTGAGTATGGCGGTGTTAAAAAAAGCGCTGGATACCGAGGCCAGCAATGCCATGGCGCTTATCGATGCGATTCCGCCGGCGCAGTCTAACTTGCCCGCCAATCTTGGGCAGAATATCAACGTAACGGCCTGATTTGGCCATTTCCAGGGTGGCGGAGGGCGCATGAATCCCGGCAAACTGTGGGTTGCCCTGGCGTTGCTGTGGCCGTTTGCCGGAGGCCAGGCGGCGTCGTTTGCCGATCGCCCCGACGTACATCGCTTCGTGGTCGCGATGGTCGACAAGCATGGCTTCGATGCCGGTGAGTTGAACCGCCAATTTTCCCAGGTCAAGCCGCGTCCCCGCATCGCCCGGATGATGACCGGGCAATTCGTCAAAGCGCCGGACTGGAGCGATTACCGGGCCAATTTCGTCAATCCCCGCAATATCGCGCGCGGCGTCGAATTCTGGAGCGACAATGCCGAAGCCCTGGCGCGCGCCCGCCAGACCTATGGCGTGCCGGAAGAGATCATCATCGCCATCCTCGGCGTGGAAACCCGCTATGGCAAGTTTCCCTTGCCCTACCGGGTCTTCGATTCCCTCGCCACGCTGGCTTTCGACTACCCGCGCCGAGCCGAATTCTTCCGCAACGAATTGGAGCAATACCTGTTGCTGATGCGCGAGGAAAAACGCAATCCATTGGTGGTCAAAGGCTCTTTCGCCGGGGCGATGGGGATTCCCCAATTCATGCCCAGCAGCTACCGGAGCTATGCGGTGGATTTCGATGGCGACGGGCGGCGCGACCTGCTGCGCAGCCCCAGCGACGCCATCGGCAGCGTCGCCAATTATCTCAATGCCTACGGCTGGGTTGCCGACGAGCTGGTTGCGTTGCGCGCGGAGCCGCACGGCGAGGCAATTCCTGGCGAGATGCTGGCCGCCGGACTCAAACCCGAGCGTCCCGTGGAGGAATGGCTGGCACGCCACGTCGAACCAGCCCAACCGCTTCCGCCCGCCACCCCGGTCGCCATGCTTGCGGTAAACGGCGACAGCGGGACGGAATACTGGCTGGGCCTCAACAACTTCTACGTTATCTCGCGCTACAACCGCAGCCTCTTCTACGCGCTTTCGGTTTATCAACTGGGCGAGGAAATCCGCGCCGCCCGGCTTGCCAAGCAATTTTAATCCGTCCAGGCAAAAAAATGGCCCGCGGAGGTGCGGGCCTAATATCCATCGGAGGAGGGAGACGGTTTAGCTAAGTCATATCCGATGGGTTGGTGTCATCGGTACGGAAGCGGCGCCGAGTTTGAAATCGAGGCTTTGGTTGCGTTACCGTGTCGAGTGCATCCTACGGGAACCCGCATGAAGCGGCTGTGATCTGCTTCACACTTTGGCGGGAATGGCGGAAAAGCCGGGTGGGAACAGCCGATATGAAACAGCTGGGGAAGGTCTGTGTTTCGTCAGGACGGGCGGGGGAACATGGGCGCTTCCTCGCACCGATTACGGCACGAGGAAGGCCATTGCAGGAGAATCGCGGTTAGACCTCGATCCCCTGGGCGTGCAGATATTCCTCGTAATTGCCGGTGTGGTACTTGTAACCGCCGTTGCCGTCCAGTTCCAGGATCTGGGTGGCGAGCGAGGAGACGAACTGGCGGTCGTGGCTGACGAAGATCAGGGTCCCTTTATATTGTTCCAACGCCATGTTGAGCGCCTCAATGGTTTCCATGTCCATGTGGTTGGTGGGTTCGTCCATCACCAGCACGTTGGGGCGTTCCAGCAACAGCTTGCCGTAGAGCATCCGACCTTTTTCACCGCCCGATAGCACGCGCACCGATTTCTTCGAATCGTCGCCGGTGAACAGCAAGCGCCCCAGGGTAGCGCGGATGATCTGGTCGTCGTCGCTCTTGCGGCCATGCCGCTCCATCCATTCGAACAACGTCATGTCGTGTTCGAACTCGGCATGATGGTCCTGCGCGAAGTAGCCGATTTTTGCCTTGTCCGCCCATTTCACCTCGCCCTGATCCGCTTCGATTTCACCGACCAGGGTTTTAATCAGGGTGGTTTTACCCGACCCGTTGGGGCCGATGATGGCGAGCCGTTGACCGGCATCGAGCAGCAGATTGAGGCTGTGGAACAAAGCCTTGTCGTAGCCTTTGGCAATATCCAGCATCTCCACGGCCTTGCGATGGAGTTTTTCCCGGTCATCGGTTTCAAAACGGATATAGGGGCTTTGGCGGCTCGACGGCTTGACCTCGACCACGCTGTCCTTGATCTTGTCGGCCTGCTTGGCTCGGCTGGTGGCTTGGCGTGCCTTGGAGGCGTTGGCGGAGAAGCGCGCCACAAAGGCGTTCAAATCGGCAATCTGCTCTTTTTTCTTGGCGTTGTCCGTCAACATGCGCTGGCGCGCCTGGGTTGCGGCAATCATGTATTCGTCGTAGTTGCCGGGATAGATGCGGATGGTGTTGTAATCCAGATCCGCCATGTGGGTGCACACGCTGTTCAGGAAGTGGCGATCATGCGAGATGATAATCATGGTGCTGGAACGCGCGTTGATGATTTCTTCCAGCCAGCGAATGGTGTTGATGTCCAGATTATTGGTCGGCTCGTCGAGCAGCAGGATGTCCGGGTCGGAAAACAGGGCTTGAGCGAGCAACACGCGCAGCTTGAAGCCGGGAGCGATTTCCTTCATCAGGCCGCCATGCTGGGGAACCGGGATGCCCACGCCGATTAGTAGTTCGCCGGCACGCGCTTCGGCGGTGTAGCCGTCGAGTTCGCCGAACTGGGTCTCCAGGTCGGCGGCGCGCATGTAGTCTTCCTCGCTGGCTTCCGGGTTGGCGTAGATGGTGTCCTTTTCCTGCTTGACCGCCCACAGTTCGGTGTTGCCCATCATCACCACGTCGAGTACCAGGTTGTCCTCGAAAGCGAACTGATCCTGGCGCAGCTTGCCTAACCTTTCTCCGCTGTCGATCGACACATTGCCAGCCGACGGTTCCAGGTCGCCGCCGAGGATTTTCATGAAGGTCGATTTGCCGCAGCCGTTGGCCCCGATCAAGCCGTAGCGGTTGCCATCGCCGAACTTGACGGAGACGTTTTCGAAAAGGGGTTTGGCCCCGAATTGCATGGTAATGTTGGCGGTAGTAATCACGGCGGCGGTTCCGGCGGGTAAAAAGGCGGTAATTATAAACGCTTATCGTCGCGGCGAACGGCAAAAGCTTGGGTGGCGTGAAATTTGCATCACAATATACTGAAATTCTACAAGAGGTAGCCTCCCATGACCCCCGACTGCGAATCACTACGACTGACAACCATCTACGAAATCAGCAAGATACTGAGTTCGTCGCTGGACCTGCAAAAGACCCTGCGCGCCGTGCTCAACCTGCTCGACTCGCACCTGCAAATGCACCGCAGCATGGCGAGCCTGCTCCAGGATGGGGAATTGCGGGTCGTCGCGGCTTCCGGCCTTTCCAACGAAGCCATCGAGCGCGGTCGCTTCCTGATCGGCGAAGGGGTGACCGGTCGCATCCTGCAAACCGGGGTGCCGGCGGTGATTCCCGATATTTCCCAGGAACCGCTATTTCTCAATCGCACCGGTTCGCGCAACCTGCAAGGCCGGCGCATCGCCTTCATCGCCGTGCCGATCAAGGTGGGGCGCCAATGCATCGGGGTGCTCAGCGTGGACCGCGAAGGCGCCGAAGTGGTCGGGCATTTCCAGAAGGATGTGCGTTTTCTCTACATGGTCGCCAACCTGATCGGTCAGACCGTGCGTCTGCACCAGAACGTGGCGGCGGAGCGCGAACAACTCATGCAGGAAAAATTCCGCCTGCAAAAGGAACTGCAAGGCAAGTTCAGCTTGGACAACGTGATCGGCGTCAGCAAGCGCATGCAGCAGGTGTTCGCCGACGTGCATCAGGCCGCGCCGGGCAAGGCCACCATTTTGTTGCGCGGCGAGTCGGGGACCGGCAAGGAAGCCATTGCGCGCGCCATCCATTTCCTCAGCCCGCGCAAGGACGGGCCGTTCATCAAGCTCAATTGCGCCGCATTGCCGGAAAGCCTCCTCGAATCGGAACTGTTCGGCCACGAAAAAGGGGCTTTCACCGGCGCCACCAGCGAACGCAAGGGGCGCTTCGAACTGGCCCATGGCGGCACCCTGTTCCTCGATGAAATCGGCGATGTCTCCCCGGCCTTCCAGGCCAAGCTGTTGCGGGTGTTGCAGGAGCGCGAATTCGAACGGGTCGGCGGCAACCGCACCATTCGCGTCGACGTGCGCCTGATTACCGCGACCAACCGCAACCTGGAAGACATGGTGCGCAAGGGAGAATTCCGCGCCGACCTGTATTTCCGCATCAACGTGGTGTCGATTTTCCTGCCGCCGCTACGCGAGCGGCGCGACGACATTCCCTTGCTCGCCGAGTATTTCCTGGAAAAATACAATCGCGAGAACAAGCGCCGCCTCACCATCGCCCCCGAGGCCATGCAAGCCATGGCGCACTGCGGCTGGCCGGGCAACGTGCGCGAGCTGGAAAACTGTATCGAGCGCATGGCGACCATGACGCGCGGCAACCTGGTGCGCCATGCCGACCTGCTGTGCCAGAAAGGGCTGTGTTTTTCTTCCACCCTGAGCGACATCGGCCGTACCCATAACGCCATTCCCATCCTGGCCGCACCCGCTGCCGGTGAGTCCTCGCGAATGCCGTCTCGGGACGGTGAGCCAGCGTCCGCCGCCACGGAATCCGAAGAGAACCTGCCGCTTTCGGAGCGCGACCGGCTGGTCCAGGCCATGGAAAAATGCGGCTGGGTGCAAGCCAAGGCCGCCCGCCTGCTCAGTCTCACGCCGCGCCAGATGGGCTATGCCTTGAAGAAATACGACATCCCGCTGAAAAAGTTGTAAAGCGGGACTCGGTTTCAGTTGGAAGGGATGCCGTGCCGGTTTTCGGGGCCGATTCCAGCGTGCACGGACGCGGTTGCGTCCCGCAGCCAACAATTCTCCGAAAATGCGTTAAACTTATTGGATATTTTCGCTTAAGGAGCCGTAACTTGCAGTTCGTTCAAAATAACATCTGGTTGATTCTGACCGCCGTGGTGGCGGCCTACATGTTGATCTGGCCGGCTTTGGGAAAGCGTTTTTCGGGGGTGGTGGACGTCGGCGTGACGGAAGCCGTGACGCTCCTCAATCACAACGATGCCGTGATTCTGGATGTGCGCGAGGACAGCGAATATTACAGCGGTCACGTTCCGCATTCGCGCCATATTCCGCTGGGCGCACTGAACAAGCGCCACGTCGAACTCGACAAATTCAAGGGCAAGCCATTGATCGTGGTGTGCCGTAGCGGCGCGCGCTCCGGCAGCGCCTGCGGGATGTTGCGCAAGCTCGGTTTCGAGCAAGTTTATAACCTGTCGGGCGGGGTTGGCGCCTGGCAGCAAGCCAACATGCCGATGGAGAAATGATCATGCCGAATATCACCATGTATTGCACCGCCGTGTGCCCTTACTGCATCAACGCCGAAAAATTGCTGAATCGCAAGGGCGTGACGCAGATCGACAAAATCCGTATCGATATCGACCACTCGCGCCAGGCTGAAATGATCCAACGTACCGGGCGGCGCACCGTCCCGCAGATTTTCATCGGCGATTTTCACGTCGGCGGATTCGACGACCTTTCCGCACTCGACATGGAAGGCAAGCTCGATCCGCTGCTGGCGGGCTGATTCGCCATGCTGCTGGTTTGTCCCCACTGTTTCGCCACCAACCGGGTGCCGGACGAACGTCTCGGCGATAACCCGAAATGCGGGAAATGCGCCGCACTCGTTCTCGACGGCGTGCCGGTCGAACTGACGGCCGGCACTTTCGCGGCCTTCGTGGCGGGTAACGAAATGCCGGTGTTGGTGGATTTCTGGGCGCCTTGGTGCGGGCCGTGCAAGATGATGGGGCCGGTATTCGCACAAGCGGCGGCACAGATGAAAACCCAGTTTTGTTTTGCCAAGGTCAACACCGAGGCGGAACAAGCCCTGGCGGGGCAATACGCTATCCGCAGCATTCCTACCCTGGCCCTGTTCAAGGGCGGACGGGAAGTCGACCGGGTTTCCGGGGCGCTCGACGCAGCCAGCCTGAAAAGCTGGCTGTTACATCACCAACAACGGTAAAATAACGATTTTTCCCTTTCAGGAACCCTCAAAATGAGCGAAGAACAGCAACAACCGCTATTCAACATCGAAAAAATCTATCTCAAGGACGCTTCGGTCGAAGTGCCCAACGCTCCCCAGGTTTTCCTGGCCCGCGAAACTCCGCAGGTCGATGTGCAAGTACACACTCAGGGCGGCCCGGTCGACGAAGGCGTTTACGAAGTCGTCCTCACCGTGACCGTTACCGCCAAGCTTCCCGATGACAAGACCATGTTCCTCGTCGAAGCCAGCCAGGCCGGCATCTTCACCATGCGCAACATCCCCGCAAGCGACCTCGAAGCGATCCTCGGCATCGGCTGTCCGAACATCGTCTTCCCCTATGTGCGTGAAACCATCTCCGACCTGGTCAGCCGTTCCGGCTTCCCGCCGGTGATCCTCAGCCCGATGAATTTCGAAGCCATGTATGCGCAAAAGCAAGCCCAAGCGCAAGCGGATGAAAACCCCGGCTCGACCCACTAATCCCGGCTTTCCCGGCGGCTATCTGCCGTCGTTCCTGTTGCTGCTTGCCGCGTGTCTGCCCGGTGCGGCGGCGGCACTCGACTTCCGTTCCGTTGCCGCGGCGCACGCCGTGCTTTACGACGCGCCCTCCCCACAGGCGAAAAAACGCTACGTCGTCGGCAAATACTTCCCGGTCGAGGCCGTGATCGTCCTCGACTCCATGGTCAAGGTGCGCGACAGCAGCGGCGAGCTTTCCTGGATCGAAAAGAAAAATTTGAGCGAAGCTCGTACCGTGGTCGTTACCGCGCCTCGCGCCGATATCCGCCAAGCACCCGACAAAAATGCCGCGCTGGTTTTCCAGGCCGACAAGGACGTCGCGCTGGAACTCGTCGAAGCCCCCCGCACCGGCTGGGCCAAGGTGCGCCACCGCGACGGACAAAGCGGATTTGTCGCGGCATCCCAGGTGTGGGGTCTATGAAAGTTGCCGTACTTGGTGCCGGCGCCTGGGGAACCGCCCTGGCACTCAATCTTGCCGCCCGTCACGCGGTCGCCCTGTGGACCCGCAATCCGGCGCACCTCGCGGAAATGCAGGCGGAGCGCGCCAACCCGCGTTACTTGCCGGGATTCCCCTTTCCCGACACCCTAAGCCTCGCGTCCGACCTCACCGTTGCCCTCCAGGATGCCGCGCTGGCGCTGGTAGTCACCCCCACCGCCGGCCTGCGTCCGACCCTGCGCGAAGTGGCGGCCCGCGCCCCCGGTTTGCCGGTTATCTGGGCCTGCAAGGGCTTCGAGGCGGGCACGGCGCGGCTACCGCACCAGATTGCCGCCGAAGAACTCGGGTCATGCGCTTCTTATGGCGTCCTCTCCGGCCCCAGCTTCGCCCGCGAGGTGGCGCAAGGCTTGCCCGCCGCGCTGACCGTGGCCGCCGCCGACGAAAATTTCGCCCATGCCATGGCCACGCAATTGCATAGCGCCCGGTTGCGGATTTACCACAGCAGCGACGTGGTCGGGGTGGAAACCGGAGGGGCCGTGAAGAACGTCATGGCCATCGCCGCCGGGATTTCCGACGGCATGGGCTACGGCCACAATGCCCGTGCCGCCCTGATCACCCGCGGCTTGGCGGAAATCACCCGGCTTGGCAGCTCCCTCGGTGGACGCCCGGAAACCTTCATGGGGCTGACCGGGGTGGGCGACTTGATCCTCACCTGCACCGGCGACCTGTCGCGCAATCGCACCGTCGGCCTCAAGTTGGCTTCGGGCATGAAGCTCGACGAAATCCTCCGCGAACTGGGCCACGTCGCCGAAGGCGTCAACACCGCCGCCGAAGTACAACGCCTGGCTCGCCAGACCGGGGTGGAAATGCCAATCACCGAAGCGGTCTGCCGCGTCCTGTTCGACGGGATGGCCCCCGGCAAAGCGGTGGAGGAACTGCTGAACCGCAAGCCTAAAGCGGAAAACGGCGTGGCAGCCGGATAACCTTTCATCCCAGGCGGCAACTTTAACTTACCTATCCTTCCGGAACGACTATGGAACAATTTCACGGTACCACCATCCTTTCCGCACGGCGCGGCAGCCAAGTCGCCATGGGCGGCGACGGCCAGGTCACCCTCGGCAACATCGTGGTCAAGGCCAGCGCGCGCAAGGTGCGCCGTCTTTATCACGACAAGATCCTCGCTGGATTCGCCGGCGGCACGGCGGATGCCTTCACCCTCTTCGAGCGCTTCGAAGCCAAGCTGGACAAGCATCAGGGCCACCTGCTGCGCTCCGCCGTCGAACTCGCCAAGGATTGGCGCACCGACCGCATCCTGCGCCGCCTCGAAGCCATGCTGGCGGTCGCCGACGCGGAATGCTCGCTGATTATCACCGGCAACGGCGACGTGCTGGAACCGGAACGCGGCCTGGTCTCCATCGGCAGCGGCGGGCCTTATGCGCAATCGGCGGCGCGCGCCCTGCTCGACCACACCGACCTGCCGCCCGCCGAGATCGTCAAGAATGCCCTGACCATCGCCGCGGATCTGTGCATTTATACCAACCAGAACCATGTAATCGAGTGCCTCGATTAGTTTTTAGTGTTGAGTGTTTAGTGCTGAGTTGATGAGCGGCTGTGCCGCAAATCCCAAAACCAAACACTCAAAACTAAACACTTAACACTGAATGAACGCCATGACCCAAATGACCCCGCAAGAGATCGTCCACGAACTCGACAAATTCATTATCGGCCAGCACGACGCCAAGCGCGCCGTAGCCATCGCCCTGCGCAACCGCTGGCGGCGCCAGCAGGTCGAGGAGCCGCTGCGCCACGAGATCACCCCCAAGAACATCCTGATGATAGGCCCGACCGGCGTGGGCAAGACCGAAATCGCGCGGCGCCTGGCCAAGCTCGCCAACGCCCCGTTCATCAAGGTCGAAGCGACCAAGTTTACCGAGGTCGGCTACGTGGGGCGCGATGTCGATTCGATCATCCGCGACCTCACCGAGATGTCGATCAAGCAGGCCCGCGAGCAGGAAACCCGCAAGGTGCGCTTTCGTGCCGAGGAAATGGCGGAAGACCGGGTACTCGACGCGCTACTGCCGCCGGCCCGCGACACCGGCTGGGGCGGCGAACCCGAACCGCGCCACGACGATAATGCCACCCGCCAGAAATTCCGCAAGAAACTGCGCGAAGGCGAGCTCGACGACAAGGAAATCGACATCGAAGTGGCGGCGGCCCAGGCGCATATGGAAATCCTCGCCCCGCCCGGCATGGAAGACATGACCTCGCAAATCCAGAGCATGTTCCAGAATATGGGCAGCAACCGCACCAAAACCCGCAAGATGAAAATCCGTGAGGCGATGAAGCTCCTCACTGAAGAAGAGGCGATCAAGCTCATCAATGACGAGGAGTTGAAGATCCGGGCGGTCGCCAACGTTGAGCAAAACGGCATCGTATTCCTCGATGAAATCGACAAGATCACCAGCCGTTCCGAAACCTCCGGTGCCGACGTGTCGCGCCAGGGCGTGCAGCGCGACTTGCTGCCGCTGGTGGAAGGCACCACGGTGTCCACCAAGTACGGGATGATAAAAACCGACCATATCTTGTTTATTTGCTCGGGGGCTTTTCACCTCGCCAAGCCTTCCGACCTGATTCCCGAACTGCAAGGCCGCCTGCCCATCCGGGTCGAGTTGGACAGCCTAAGCGTCAGCGATTTCGAACAGATACTCACCAACACCGACGCCTGCCTGACCCGCCAATACCAAGCGCTCCTGGAAACCGAAAGCGTTACCCTGGATTTCCGCCCCGACGCCATCCGCCGCCTTGCCGAAATCGCCTTCGACGTGAACGAAAAAACCGAGAATATCGGTGCGCGGCGCCTCTACACGGTGATGGAAAAACTGCTTGAGGAGATTTCTTTCGAAGCCGGCAAATACGGCGAGGCTCCTGTGGTTATCGACGCCGCTTACGTCGATGGGCGTCTCAAGGAACTGGCGAAGAGCGAGGATTTAGCGCGTTACGTGTTGTGACGGCAAGGTGAAACTGTCCGATATTCCCCACCTGCGCGGCCTGTTCTTCCTGCTCCTGGCCGGCGCGCTGTTTTTCCTGATCCTCCAGATCGAGGAGAAAACCCCGCCTTTCGCCAAGGACGCGCCCACCCACGTCCTCGATCAAGCCAAGCTGTTGGCGGACGGCAACCGCGCCAAATTTGAGGAATACCTCGCCTGGGTGCAGCGCGAATCCGACGTGGACCTGCGCTTCGTGTTCCTGCACGACAGCCCCGCTACCGGCCTCGAACAACATGCCGCCCAGCTCGCCACGGAGATGGGGATAGGCCGCAAGACCGGCGATCGGCGCGGCCTGCTGCTGGTCTACGACGCCACCAGCCGGCAACTGCGCATCGAAACCGGTTACGGCCTGGAAGGCGTCCTGCCCGACAGCTTCATCGCCCATCTGATGCGCGACCATGCGAGCGCCTACTTCGCCCAGGACAATCTTGCCCTGGGCCTGCGCCTGCTGGTGCGGCTAATCCACCAGCGCATCCGCGAAGCCGTGTTGGGCCGCCAGTTCGACCCCAAGGTGTTGGACGGATTGCCCCCAGCCGGCTGGCTCTCCGGCGGCGCGGGCGCCAGCCAGACCATGCCACGCGGCGCGGCGGCTTATCTGGGCGGCACTCTCGATGCCGCCACCCGCCACCGCTTTTCTCCCCAGGCCACGCCGGAAGCCGCCTACCGCCTTTATCTGGAATGGCTGGCGCTGGGCGTCAAGGACGCCGACGTCGAACTGTTCACCCCGGAATCGCGCCGCTTCGTCGGCAGCCTACCGCTCAGCCGCGCCTATTTCGACTTCATTCTCTACCAGGAATATGGGCGCGCCTACCGCATCGACGAACGCGGCGAACTGGCCCTGCTCACATTTACCGACGACCCGCTGGTTAGCCCCCACTTCTTCGTCAAGGCCGACGATGGCTGGCGTATCGATTTGATGGCGGAAGTGCGCAACACCCGTAACCGGGTGGGTGGGGTGTACATCTGGGATTACAGCGGCAAGGACGACCCCTACAGCAAAGCTTTCGCCGACAAGCTGGTCAAGCTCAAGGGCTACACACGGCTGAAGGACGGCGACAACCGGGAACTGCCGATCCGCGGGGATAAGCGTTAGAGGCGGCGAGACACGCCAATTTGACGCAATAACCGGCTTAGCCAGCCGGAAATCCGCCTACTTCAACATATCCGCATTCAGGGTAATTCCGGCGAAGCTGGCTTCCGGGGTGGATTCGCTTTGCTGGGGGGCTTCCTGGTGGGCATCCTCGCTGGGGGCGGAGTTGTTGATGAGCCAGGAGAGGTTGGTGGGCGAGTCGGAGTTGATCATCGCCTCGTCGAGGCTGACTTTTCCCGAGGAATAAAGCTGGAACAGCGCCTGTTCGAAGGTCTGCGAGCCGGGACTCATGCTCTTTTCCATGGCGTCCTTGATTTCGTCCACATGGCCGTCCTTGATTAGTTCGGCGATGTGCGTGGTGTTCATCAGGACTTCCACCGCCGGAACGCGCTTGCCGTCCACACCCCGTACCAGGCGCTGCGAAACCACGCATTTCAAGCTGATGGAGAGATCCAGCAGTAGCGAGGGGCGGGCTTCGAAGGGGAAGAAGTTGATGATGCGATTCATCGCGTGGTAGCTGTTGTTGGCGTGCAGCGTGGACAGGCACAAGTGGCCGGTCTGGGCGTAGGTCATGGCGTGCTGCATGGTTTCCTTGTCGCGGATTTCGCCGATCAGGATCATGTCGGGGGCCTCGCGCATGGCGTTGACCAGGGCGTTGTGGAAGGACTGGGTGTCGAGCCCGACTTCGCGCTGGTTGACCAGGGATTTCTTGTGCTTGTAGACGAATTCGACGGGGTCTTCGATGGTGAGGATGTGCCCGCTCTTGTTGGCGTTGCGATGGTCGATCATCGCCGCCAGGGTGGTCGATTTGCCCGAGCCGGTGGCCCCGACGATGAGGATCAGGCCGCGCTTTTCCATCGCCATGTCCTTCATCACCGACGGGACGCCGAGGCTGTCGATGTCGGGGATGGTGGTGGGGATCATGCGGATCACCATGGCGATGCTGCCGCGCTGGCGGAACACGTTGACCCGGTAGATGCCCACGTCCGGCAGGCTGTAGCTGAAGTTCATCTCCATCGAGGCTTCGAAAGCTTGCACCTGCGCTTCGTTCATCAGGTTGTAGGCGATGCTCTTGGCCATTGCCGGGTCGAGGATCTGGTTGTTGACCGGGCGGGCGATGCCTTCGATCTTGATGGTGATCGGGGCGCCGACCGAGAAAAACAGGTCGGAGGCATGTTTATCAGCCATCAGCTTGAACAGCGGAGTGATGTCCATGGCGGTTTAGCCCAGGCGCTTGCCGTATTTGAGGAAATTGCTGGGCTTGTCGAGAAAGAATTTGGCGAATTCGTCCATGAACTCGGTGTTGATTTCTTCCGGGTTGTAGAGGTATTCGGTGGCGACCAGCATGTTGAAATTCTTGGTGACGATGGTGATGTTGGCCTTGTCGTAATCGCCGACAATCTGGAAGGTCACCGGGACGATGGCCGGGACGGTGAATACGCCGCGAT
Organism: Sulfuricella sp.; assembly: GCA_018336195.1. Lineage (GTDB taxonomy): Bacteria > Pseudomonadota > Gammaproteobacteria > Burkholderiales > Sulfuricellaceae > JAGXQV01. Next base: position 28,412 of record JAGXQV010000142.1, read on the forward strand.
AGATGTAGCCGCGCTCATTTTTGAACTCGGCGTATTCGAACTTGATGCCGTTGCGCCACAGGTAATCCTTTTGCCGTTCGATGGCGGAGGGATTGTCCTTTTCGATGGTATAGGTCTTGTCTTCCGCGCACTTGAAGCCGAACAGGATTTCCTTGAGGTGGTCCTTGTGGTCGAGTGTGACGCTCTTGATGGCGGCCTTGTAATCGCCTTGCTGGAGCTTGAGGTCGCCCATGCCTTCGATGTAGTAGCTGCGGGTGATCGGCAGCTTCAGGTCGTTGAGCTGCTTGGACAGGTCATTGAGGTATTGGTACAGCTCGCGCAGACGGCTTTCCACCATCTCCATGCGCATTTCCTCAAGGCGCATGCGGGTCTGGGTGGACTCCATGTCATGCTGTTTCTTCGTTTCGGCTTCTTTTTTCAGGTCGTCGAGAAATGACATTATTGGGCCTCTCTATCCTTGTTCCATTCTTCCACTTCCAGCGCCGTGTCGAACGCCGGTTTCTGTTCCATGTAGCGTGCCAGCGCATAAGCGGCGGTAGGCTGCATGTGGATGCATACCATCTTGACGTTGATGGTGTGGCAAGCCCGCGCCAGGGCGTTGAGCCAATTGTAATAAAGCGGCTCGATCAGCGCCAGTTCGGCGAGGTCGTAATAGAGCCGCTGGGCGTGCGCACGCTGTAGGCGGCGGATGATTTCCTCCAGCACCGGTCCGGTGTTTGCCACGTCGAGTGCCCGCGACGGCTCCAGCAACATCGCCCCGTTGCCGATCAGGGTCAGGTGCAATCCGGAAACGCTCATTCCTGATTACGCGAGCTTGTGACTAACCTGGATGCCCATGCGGCGGAAGGCTTCCTTGAGTCCATCGCTAAGAGTGGCGCGGGTGGTGACGCTGCCCAGGTCGATGTTGAGGCTGGTCAGGGCGCGGGCGATTTCCGGGCGAATGCCGGTGAGGATGGCGTCCGCACCCATCAGTTGCACGGCACGCACCATCTGGATAAGGTGGTGCGAGACTTGCGAGTCGATGTTCTTCACCCCGGTCAAGTCCATCACCACGGCGGTGGCACGTTCCTGGGCGATGCGGTTGAGAAGGGCTTCCATGACCAGCATGGTACGGCTCGAATCGAGGGTGCCGATGATCGGCAGGGTCAGCACGCCGTCCCAAATCTCGGTGATCGGGGTGGCGGTTTCGCGCAATTCGGCTTCTTGGGCGTAGATGGTTTTTTCCTTCTCTTCCAGGTAAGCCTGGAACACCGCCAGGTTGAGCTCGTTGAAAATGCTGGAGAGAAACAGCAGGATGGTTTTGAGTTCGCTGAAATCCTTGGCGCTGGTTTGCTGGAGTGCCTCGACCTTGGCCCATCCCGGCATTCCGTGGCTTTCATCCTCGGAGGCGGTCTGCTGGTCGTTTTCCAGGGCGTCGATGAGGGCGCGCTGCATGAATTGGTTAAAACGCACTAGGTCTTCAACCCGACCGCCGCGCATCAGAATCTGGTGGGAGAGGTTGTTGAAAAACATTTCCAGCGCATGAAATTGCGGGGAGGCGTCATCTAGCGGGTCTTTCGATTCTAGAAGCGCCAACAGCAATTGGAAGAACTCAATGCTGAAATCGGATATCTCGTCGCTGGAGAGCAGGTTGTTGCTGCCGCCGAACAGGATACGCCCTTCCTTTTCGATAGCCCCGGTGATGTTGCCGATCTGGGTTTTCAGCAATTCGATCAGGCGCAGACTGAACTTGCTCTGGTTTTTCGACATATTTTCTCCTAGGTCAATGTGAAGCTCGCGTCGCGGGAATGGCGATTCTCTAGCTGATTCCGATAACGCACAACGATTGGTCGTCCGACAGGCGGCCCATGATATTCCCCAATACGTAAGCGATCAATTGGGGGGGGTGATGAAACAGGCCGGGAAACGACGACTCGTCCCAACTGCGGCGGATGCCGTCGCTGGCGCTGAGTATCGTGGTTTTTCCCGGCAGGTTTTCGCCGAAGGGCGTCGCTAATTTGTGTTCCCGGCCCAGCACGCCGGGCGAGAAAGAGAGTTTGCGCAGTTGCTCCTGATGATGGAGTGCCACATGCATGTCGCCCACCCCCAATAAACTCAAATGGCGGCTTGTGCTGTCGATCTCGCCGCAAATCGCCACCGCGCCGCGGGTATTGCTCAGTTGGTGATCCGCGGCTTCCAGCGCGGCGTAGGGATGGTTGCCGTTCAGGCAACTGGCCAGCCCGTCAATGGTGCGATGAGCCTCCTCGCCATGGCCCAGACCGTCCAGGTGCAGCCAGCGCACCAAGCTGCCTTCGCGTTGCAGGTAAATTCGGTCGCCGTTGAAACGGTCGTCGGAGAGCGCGCGGGAAAATAAGCCGATGGAGATGGGGGCCGGCTTGGCGTCGCGCCCTTTGCGGTTCAGGGAGAAACGCGCCAGCACCGCCGTGCCCGTCCATTTTACGTGCAACCCGCCAGCCGCCTGGGTGTAGATCGCGGCTTCATGGGCAAGCCGCTGGATGCTGCCGAGCCCCTTGCCCAAGGTGCGCGCCGAGGAAAATCCATCCTCCAGCGCCTGTTGCATGTTGGCGATTCCCGGCCCGTAGTCGAGGGCCAGAATGTCCAGGGTTGGACCGGGTTGCTGCCAAATCTGAATTTGACCGCGTTGTTGGGCATATTTGATCTGGTTGCTGACCATTTCCGCTGCCACCAGTGCCATGTTTTCCCGTTCCATTTCGGGAAAGCCGATGCGCTGGGCCACCGACAGCAGGCGGGAGCGCAACAGGATAATCGCACTTTCGCTTTGCACCGCGCTGGCGTGGAGAAGTTTGCAGGATGCTCCGCTATCGATGACGTTAACCAGGGTATCGTTGGCGGGGGGGCGGATGTCGCGGCTGAAGGACGGGCTGGTCAAGCCGCTGCTACTGCTCTCGGAAAAAAGCCTAGGCCCGCTTCGCATGTAACGCCACTTCTTGCGAGCAATGCGCGATGCATCCGGCGAAACTTTCCTGGTCGCAGGCATCCACGACCACCCGTCCCCGGCCGGAGCGTTTTGCCTGATACAGGGCATCGTCGGCGCACCGCACGAAGTCTTCGATGTTGTCGAAACGGTGTCCGCCGCCCACCAGGGTGGCGATGCCGATGCTGACCTTGTTGTTCATCGCCTTCATGACGTCCATGACCCGCTTGCAGGCGATTTTGCCATTGGCGAACATCAGCATGGCGAATTCGTCGCCGCCGATGCGAAAAGCCATGTCGACATCGCCGCGTATGGTTTCGAGCATCGCCTGGGCAGCTTTGTTGAGATAGGCATCACCGAACTGGTGGCCATGTTGATCGTTGATTTGCTTGAAAAAATCCAGGTCGAGCAGGGCCAGTGACAAATGTTCACCGTTTTGCCGCTTCACCCGACGAAATGCCTGATCGAGCTTTTCGTCGTAGGCACGACGATTGTACAGTCCGGTAAGCGGGTCGGTTTCCGCGCGGCGCACCGATTCGCCCAGCTCTGCCTGACGCTGGGCCAGGGTTTGCTGCATGATTTCGATTTCCTTCTCGGTGCGTTTGCGGGTTTCGTCCAGATAGCGCGCCATTTCGGCGTTGCGCTTCAAGAGAATGGCAGGATCGATGGTTTCGGTGGACTGCTGGAATTCGTGGCGTAACGTCTCCACGGCTTGTTCAGTGGCGGGATTCTTGAAAGTGTTGACCACCATGCTGTTGCCGTTTTCGCCCCAGTGAACGGACAGGCACATGCCGTCGAGTGTCAGCGTCACAGGCAACGGAAAACCACTGCCGGCGCCACCGGCGCGCAATTTTCCCGCCAGGGAGACAGAAGCAACCGCCGCAGAAAACGCATTTCCTCCCAGCCCCTTGACGGCGGCCATGATGAAATGCAGGAAATTCTGCAAGTCGGGTTCGATTGCCAGATTGTGTTTGAGCAACTCCACCGTTGCCACGAACCCGCCCCATCTATTTTTAAGAATAGAGCCGATTATGCGCCGATTCCCGGCAAATAAAAACCTGATAAAAAGACCAAGCTGAGGACGGTGAAATTTTGGGAAAACCCCTGAAGTGATTTCCCGGCCTTCCCCCTAGCTACTGAGGAAAGGCGTGGTCGTGGCGGTCAGGTCTGCGACCAGGGAAGCCCCTCAAAACGCCAGCCATTCACCGAGTTGCGGTGATGATTGTGGTCTAGTTCGCCTTCGAAGCCATGCAGGACGTTATAGACATCGCCCATGCCGGCCTGCTCCAGCGCCAAGCCGGCCTCGATGGAACGCCGCCCGCTACGGCAAATCAGCACTACCGGGCGGTTCATGCTGGCGGCCTTTTTGGAATGAGCGACGAATTCCGGATTGACCTCCCAATCCGGGCCGTCATACCAGGGGATCAGGATGGAATGGGCGGGATGGCCAACGAACAGAAACTCGATTTCGCTGCGCACGTCGATGAAAACAGCTTCGGGGTTGGACTGGAGGAATTCGTAAGCCTCCGTGGGGGACAAGTGTTTCATGGGATTCTCCTCAAATGAAAGTCGATGGGACGGGATCAGCGACGACTGTCCCGACATCGGTTCCAGGAAAGAAGAAAGGAGAAAAACATGCCGCACCTCACAAACGGAACTTATGTCGCCATAAGTCAAATATATTGCAGTGCACGGCAAATGCCAAGAATTATTTGAAGATGGGAGAGATTACCCCCCCATGATCTTGTCCATCAAATGCAGCCCGGAGAACGCATCCTTGGCGTAGCGCACGCCCGGATACACCGCGGCGCAGTCGTCCTCCACGTATTTGCGGGTCAGCGCCGCGCCGCCCAGGATCACCGGGGTGGCCATGCCGAGCTTCTTCATCTCCTCCAGGTTTTCCTTCATGATCACCGTGGACTTCACCAGCAGGCCGGACATGCCGATGGCGTCGGCCTTATGTTCGGTTGCGGCCTTGAGGATGGCGTCGAGCGGCTGCTTGATGCCGATGTTGACCACGTTGTAGCCGTTGTTGGTGAGGATGATGTCGACCAGGTTCTTGCCGATGTCGTGCACGTCGCCCTTCACCGTGGCCAGCACCATGGTGCCTTTGTGCGAACCCGCGGCCCGCTCCATGAAAGGTTCCAGATAGGCCACCGCCGCCTTCATGGTTTCCGCGCTTTGCAGCACGAAGGGCAGCTGCATTTCACCACTGCCGAACAGCTCGCCCACCACTTTCATGCCGTCGAGCAGGATGGTGTTGATGATGTCGAGCGGCTTGTGTTTCTTCATGGCCTCGTCGAGGTCGGCCTGTAAGCCCTGCTTGTCGCCGTCGACGATGCGCGCCTTGAGCGCTTCCTCGATATTGGCCGGCTTGGCCTTGACGGTGGCCGCCACGGTAACGTCCTTGAACATGTCGACGAACCCCAACAACGGATCCTTACCGTCGCGGCTGCGGTTGAAGATCAGGTCTTCCGCCGCCTGCCGGTGGGCTTCGGCTATCTTGTGCAGCGGCATGATCTTGGAGACGTGGATGATCGCCGCCGTCATGCCGCGCTTCTGGGCATGGGCGAGGAACACCGAATTCAGCACGTGGCGCGCGGCGGCGTTGAGACCGAAGCTGATGTTGGACAGACCCAGCACGATCTGGCATTCCGGCAGTTCTTTGGAAATACGCTCGATGGCGTCCAGGGTGTTGATGCCATGGTTGCGGTCTTCCTCGACGCCGGTACAGATGGTGAAGGTGAGCGGGTCGAACAGCAGGTCGCTGGCCGGCAGGCCGTGCTTATTCACGGCGAAATCATAGAGGCGATGGGCGATACGCAGCTTGTCGTCGACCGACTTCGCCATGCCCTGTTCGTCGATGGTGAGCGCCACCACCGCGGCGCCGAACTTCTTCGCCAGGCGCAGCACCTGGGCGGCCTTCTCCTCGCCGTCCTCGAAGTTGATCGAGTTGACGATGGCCTTGCCGCCGATCAGCTTGAGGGCGGTCTCGATCACCCCGGTTTCGGTGGAGTCGATTACCAGCGGCACGGAGATTTGCCCACGATAGCGCGAGATCACCTCGGTCATGTCGGCGGCCTCCGGGCGGCCGACGTAGGCCACGCACACGTCGAGGGCGTGCGAGCCTTCCTTCACCTGTTCGCGGCCGATGGACACCAGCGCGTCCCAGTCCTCGGCGTTGAGCAGGTCGCGGAATTTCTTCGAACCGTTGGCGTTGGAGCGCTCGCCGATAGCGAACACGGCGTTCTCCTGGCGCAGCGCCACGGCGCTGTAAAGCGAGGCCACCGACGGCTCCCACTGCGGGGTGCGGGCAACCGGCGCCTTGTCGGGACGCGTGTCGAGCATCTTGCGCACCGCGGCGATGTGCGCCGGGGTGGTGCCGCAGCAGCCGCCCACCAGGTTGACGCCGTCTTCCTCGATGAAGCGCTGGTGCCAGTCAGCCAGCTCCTGCGGCACCAGCGGGTATTCGGTCTTGCCGTCCACCAGCATCGGCAGGCCGGCGTTGGGCATCACCGAGATCATGCCGCGCCAGCGCTCGCCCAGCGCCTTGACGTGCTCGGCCATCTCGGCCGGGCCGGTGGCGCAGTTGAGGCCCAGGCCGTCGATGTCGAGCGCGTCGAGCGCCACCATCGCCGCCTGGATGTCGCTGCCGACCAGCATCGCGCCGGTGGTTTCGATGGTCACCCCGACGAAGATCGGCACGTCCGCGCGCCCTTTTTCGCCGCGCGCCAACTTGCAGCCGTTCACCGCCGCTTTAATCGTCAGAAGATCCTGGTTGGTTTCCAGGAGGAAGGCGTCGATTCCGCCGTCCAGCATCCCGCGTGCCTGTTCGGCGTAGGAGTCTTCCAGGGTGTCGTAATCGAGATGGCCGAGACTCGCCAGCTTGGTGCCCGGCCCCACTGAACCGAGCACAAAACGCGGCCATTCCGGGGTGGAAAACTCGTTTGCCAGTTTCCGTGCGATCTCGGCGGCGCGGCGGCTGATCTCGTAGGCCTTGTCGGACAGGCCGAATTCGGCCAATACGATTTTATTCGCCCCGAAGGTGTTGGTCTCGACGCAATCCGCACCGGCCTCGAAATAGGCGCGGTGGACGTCTTCGATGAAATCGGGGCGGGTCAGCACCAGCACTTCGGAGCAGTTCTCCAGGCCGAGGAAGTCTTTTTCCAGGTCCCAGTCGCGGGCCTGGATCAGGGTGCCGGTGCCGCCGTCGCAAAGCAGGACGCGGCGCTTCAAGCGTTCGAGGAATTTTTCGGACATGAGGTCTATCTTCGGGAAATAAGGGGAAACAGTGGTATGAATTCAAGGACTTTCAGGCCGCTAGTATAAACCAAAATCCCCCGGCCATGGCCCATGGTAGAATCCCCCTCCATTATGCTCAACCTCTCTGCTACCCCTCACGATAATCCGATTCCGGTCCCGCCTTTCTGGGGGGCGAAATGCATCGAGCACGTTCCCCTGAAGGCGGTGGTGCCGTACATCAACAAGACCGCGCTGTACAAGTTCCAGTGGGGCTACAAGCCGCAAGGCAAAAGCACGGAGGAATACCGCGCCTGGGCCAAGGTCGAGATCGATCCGATCTTCAACCGCCTGATCGCGCAAAGCGAAGCAGAAAATATCCTCAAGCCCCAAGCGGTCTACGGCTATTTTCCCTGCCAAGCCGAGGGCGACGACCTGATCGTCTACGCCGAACCGGAAGGACGCACGGAGCGCTGCCGCTTCACCTTCCCACGCCAGACCACGGAGCGCAAGCTGTGCATCGCCGATTTCTACCGCCCGGTGACGAGCGGCGAGGTCGACGTGGTGGCCTTCCAACTGGTCACCGTCGGGCAGCACGCCTCGGATTTCGCCCGCGACCTGTTCAGCCGCGACGTCTACCAGGAATACCTGTACTGGCACGGAATCAACGCCGAGGGTGCGGAGGGGCTGGCGGAATTCATGCACAAGCGCATCCGCACCGAGCTCGGCTTCGGCATGGAGGACGCGCGCGACATCCACGACCTCATCAAGCAGCACTACCGCGGCAGCCGCTATTCCTTCGGCTATCCGGCCTGTCCGAATCTCGCCGACCAGGACAAGATCCTCGACCTGCTGGGCGCCGAGCGCATCGGCGTGGTGATGGGCGACGAAAGCCAGTTGTGGCCGGAGGATTCGACCAGTGCCATCGTGGTGCATCATCCGGCGGCCAAGTATTTCGGAGTATAAATTTAAAGGCAGTGTTGAGTTTTGAGTGGTGAGTGTTTAGTGAATGTCGCCGTGCGAGGCGCGGCGGATTTAGAATATCGACCACCCCAACTCAACACTAATCACTTAACACTAAACACTGATTTCCATGCATATTCACATTCTCGGTATCTGCGGCACCTTCATGGGTGGCATCGCCGTGCTCGCCAAGCAGGCCGGCCACACCGTCACCGGTTGCGACGCCAACGTCTATCCGCCCATGAGCACTCAGCTCGAAGCGCAGGGCATCGCCCTCACCGAAGGCTTCGACCCCGAGCAGATCAAGCTGGAACCCGACGTATTCGTGATCGGCAACGTGGTGTCGCGCGGCAACCCCTTGATGGAGGAAGTCCTCGACCGTGGCCTGCCCTACGCCTCCGGCCCGCAGTGGCTGGCGGAGAACGTGCTCAAGGACAAATGGACGCTGGCGGTGGCCGGCACGCACGGCAAGACCACCACCTCCTCGATGCTCGCCTGGATACTGGCCGACGCCGGTCTTGATCCCGGCTTCCTGATCGGCGGCGTGCCGCAGAATTTCGGTGTTTCGGCGCGCCTCACCGATTCGCCCTTCTTCGTGGTGGAAGCCGACGAATACGACACCGCCTTCTTCGACAAGCGTTCCAAGTTCGTCCACTACCGCCCGCGCACCGCAGTGCTCAACAACCTGGAATTCGACCACGCCGACATCTTCCCCGACCTGGCGGCCATCGAGACCCAGTTCCACCACCTGGTACGCACCGTGCCGGGCAACGGCCTGATCGTCGCCAACGGCCGCGAGGAAAGCCTGAAAAGAGTCTTGGCGCGCGGCTGCTGGACCGAGGTCGAACACTTCGGCAGCGCCGACGGCTGGACGATCGGGGCCAACATGGTGGCGTTCCGCGAAGACTTCCAGGGGATGTTGAACTGGGATCTGCTCGGCGAGCACAACCGCATGAACGCCCTGGCCGCCATCGCCGCCGCGCGCCACGTCGGGGTGCCCGCCGCTGCCGGCATCGACGCCCTCTCCCGCTTTGCCAACGTCAAGCGGCGCATGGAAGTGCGCGGCAGCGTCAACGGCATCACCGTCTACGACGACTTCGCCCACCATCCCACCGCCATCGCTACCACCATCGGCGGGCTGCGCAAGAAAGTCGGGGATGCCCGCATCCTCGCCGTGCTGGAACCGCGCTCCAACACCATGAAACTGGGGGTGATGAAAGATGCTCTGCCCGCCAGCCTTCCTGATGCCGACCTGGTGTTCTGCTATGGCGCCAATCTGGGCTGGGATGCCGGCGCAGCACTCTCGCCGCTGGGCAGCAAGGCATTGGTTCACGACGATCTGGCGCATCTGGTCAACGCCATCGTCGCGGTCGCGCAGCCCGGCGACCACATCCTGGTGATGAGCAACGGTGGTTTCGGTGGCATCCATGAAAAACTGCTGGCCGCCCTGGCGGGATAGCTTGTTCGGGAGCGGGAACGCCTCTAATTCACACTTTGTGGCAACCCTCTGATTCGTGTGCCGACCCGCACACCATGCTGGCGAAACCATGAGCAGTCCATTTCCAGGACATATTTGACAGGCTTGCGGGAGCGGTGTTCGGTAAGCGAATAGGGCTGCATTTCGGCGATGTCGACGATCATCCCGTTCTCATCGAGAAAGGCTGCCGCAAGCGGCAGCCGGGTGTCTTTCATCCACATCGCGTAAATTCCGGCGCTGGGGAACACGAACAACATGCCGTGATTCTCCGTGAGCTGCTCGCGGCCCATTAGTCCGCGCGCCCGCTCAACCGGGGCGGCGGCGATTTCCGCGACGATTTTGTGGGATCCGGCACGTAGTGTGATGATCTCGTCAGCGGCTACCGGGAGTGCTGAACCCAGCAGCCACAGCAGGAAAACCGCCGGCGATTGCCACGCCATGCCGGCTATTTGATCCACACGGTCTTGGCGTTCACGAATTCGCGGATGCCGTGATAGGACAATTCGCGCCCGAAGCCGGATGCCTTGGCTCCGCCGAAAGGCAGGCGCGGATCGGATTTCACCATGCCGTTGATGAAAGTGCAGCCGGCCTGGATGTCCCCCGCCAAGCGTTCGGCGCGTTCCACGTCGCGGCTCCAGATGCTGCTGCCCAGACCGAAGCGGGTATCGTTGGCGATACGCAGCGCATCCGCCTCGTCGCGGGCGCGAATCACCGCGGCGACCGGCCCGAACAGTTCTTCACGATAAGCACGGCTCTGCGGGGTGACGTGATCGAGCAACGAGGGCTGATAAAACGCACCTTCACCGGCCAGCGCCTGGCAGCCCAGAGTGGCCTGCGCGCCCTCGGCGAGGGAATCGCCGACTTGGCGGTGCACCTCGTCGCGCAGATCGAGGCGCGCCAGCGGACCGATCTGGGTGGTTTCCAGGAGCGGGTCACCAACGTTCAGGGCTGCGATGCGCTCGCTCAGCAAAACGACGAAATCGTCGGCGATTTCCGGGGCGAGGATGAAGCGCTTGGCGGCGATGCACGATTGCCCGGCATTCTGGAAGCGCGAGGCGATGGCGGCCTGCGCCGCGCTGTCGAGATCGGCGTCGCGGAGCACCACGAAGGCGTCGGAGCCGCCCAGTTCCAGCACGCTTTTTTTCAGGTGTTGGCCGGCCAGCGCCGCCACCTGGCGTCCGACCGGCTCGGAACCGGTAAAGGTGACGCCCTGGACGCGCGGGTCGGCGATGATGCCGGGGATTTGGGCGGCATCAACCAGCACCGTGGCAAACAGGGATTCGGGCAAACCGCCCTCGCGGAACGCCTGTTGGATCGCTAGGGCGCATTGCGGGACGTTGGAGGCGTGCTTGAGCAGCACCGCGTTGCCTGCCATGAGGGCCGGCACGGCGGCGCGGAAAGCCTGCCAGAAGGGGAAATTCCACGGCATGATCGCCAGCACGATGCCCAACGGGGGGTAGGCGACGTAGCTCTTGCCGGCGTCCGACTCGACAGGCTCGTCCTGGAGGAAATGTTCGCTGCACAGCGCATAGTAGTCGCAGGCCAGGGTGCACTTTTCCACTTCGGCACGCGCTTCGCGGATCGGCTTGCCCATTTCCAGGGTAATCAGGGTGGCGAATTCTTCCTGGCGTGCCCGCAACACGTCGGATACACGGCGCATCGTCGCGGCGCGTTCCTCGAAGGAAGTGCGCCGCCACACGGCCTGGGCGTTTCCGGCGCCCTCCAGGGCACTGCTCAGACGACCTGCATCCCAGGTCTCGAAACTGCGCAAAATCTTGCCGGTGGCGGGATTCAGGCTTAAATAGGGCATGGTGTCGGGTTGTGCTGGATGAAAGGATGTTTCAATATAGCAGCTATGAAGAAAATTTTTGTTGCACTTGCCCTGCTGGGCGCGGCCCTGCCGGCCGTCGCCTCCCCCGAAAGTGATTTTTTGGCGATGCGCGACGCTTTCCGCGCCGGCGATTTCAACCGTCTCAACAGTTATGCTCCCCGTCTCAAGGGGCATGTGCTGGAGCCTTACGCCTTGTATCTGGTAATCGGTGCTCGTCTCAAGGACACCGAAGTCGAGGAAATCCGCGCCTTCGCCGCCCGTTATCCGGACAGCTACCTGGCCGACCGGCTGCGCGCCGACTGGCTGAAGGCGCAAGCGAAAAACCAGAGGTGGGATGCCCTTCTCGACGAATACCCGCATCTCCTCAACGCCGACCCGGAACTCGCCTGCTACGCCCTGCAGGCCCGCCTGACCCAAGGCGACAACGGCGCCCTGAGCGACGCCCGCAAGCTCTGGCTAAGCAGCGCCGTCGACCTGCCGGATAGTTGCGAGCCGCCTTTCGCGGCCCTGGTGCAAGCCGAAATGCTTTATGCCAAGGATGTCTGGGCGCGCCTGCGAATGGCGCTGGAAGCCGGCAATCTCACCACCGCGCGCAACGTCGCCCGCTACCTGCCGCCCAGCCAGGACTTTTCCGCTCGCCATCTCGACCAGGCGGCGGAAAACCCCGGCGCTTTCCTCGACAAACTGCCGGTCGACCTGAACAGCCGCGGCGGCCGCGAGATAACCCTGTTCGCGCTGTACCGCGTCGCCCGCAGCCAGACCCAGCAGGCGCTCGGTTACTGGAGCAAGCTGCAGGCGCACTTCAGCACGGAAGACCAGGAATACCTGTGGGGCCAACTCGCTCACCAGGCGGCGCGGCGTCTTGAACCGGACGCGCTGGCGTTGTACGCCAAGGCCGGCAGTTTTCCGCTGGGCAGCGAACAGTTGGCCTGGAAAGTCCGCGCCGCGTTGCGCGAGCAGAACTGGAACGAAGTTCTCGCCGCCATCGCGATGATGAACGAGGCCGACCAGGCCCTGAGCCCCTGGCGCTACTGGAAAGCCCGCGCCCTCAAGGCAACCGGCAAGGTCGCTGCGGCCAACGCCCTCCTCGCGCCGCTGTCGAAGGAGTTTCACTATTACGGGCAACTCGCCGCCGAGGAAATGGGCGCCGCGCTGGGCAACCCCAGCGAAGCCTACAAGCCGAGCGAGGAGGAAATCCGCCGCGCCGAAAGATTTCCCCCGGTGCAGCGCGCCCTGCTGCTCTACGACCTCAACATGCGTTTCGAGGCGACCCGCGAATGGAATTGGGGAACCAAGAGCATGGACGACCGGCAACTGCTTGCCGCCGCCGAGGTCGCCAAGCGCAACAACCTGCTCGACCGAGCCATCTACACCGCTGAGAAGACCGTTCAACTGCACGACTTCAGTCTGCGTTTCCCTGCCCCGCACCGCGACGTGATGCAGGAGCACGCGGCCCGCGTCGGCCTCGATGAAGCCTGGGTGTACGGCCTGATCCGCCAGGAAAGCCGCTTCATCCAGCAAGCCAAATCGACCGTCGGCGCCTCCGGGCTGATGCAGCTGATGCCGGCCACCGCGCGCTGGGTCGCGAAAAAGCTGGGAATGCGCGATTTCCGCCAATCCCTGGTGAACCAACTCAACACCAACGTGGCGTTGGGCACCTATTACCTGAAATACGTGCTCGACGAACTCGACGGCCAGCCGGTGCTCGCCACCGCCGCCTACAACGCCGGCCCCAAGCGCGCCCAGCGCTGGCGCGACGGCAAACCGCTGGAAGGGGCGATTTACGCGGAATCGATTCCTTTCAGCGAAACCCGCGGCTACGTACAGAAAGTGATGAGCAACGCCGTGTATTACGCCAACCGTTTCAAGCAGCGGGTGCACTCGTTGAAGGAAAAGATGGGTATCGTTCCCGCCGCCGGGCAAAAAGGCGCTTGCAACGGCGGCGATGAACGCAGCCCGACCTGCGATTGACTAATATGGAGAAGCAACTCTATGGAGAAACGATCATGGAAATTCGCAGCGTTTGCATCCTCGGCGGCAGCGGCTTCGTCGGCAGCCACCTCGTCAATCAACTCTACAAGGAAGGTTACGCGTTGCGCGTCCTGACGCGCAACGCCCATAAATGCCGGGATCTCGGGGTGATGCCCGAAGTGGAGGTCCACGAAGCGAATATCCACGACCCCGCCCACCTGGCGCACGAGTTTGCCGGCATGGATGCCGTGGTGAATCTGGTGGGCATTCTCCATGAACGGAACCGCGGCGATTTCGAGCGGGCCCACGTCGAACTGCCGCGCAAGGTGGTAGCCGCGTGCCGCGCCGCCGGCGTCAAACGCCTCCTCCACATGAGTGCCCTGGGCGCGTCGCCGGAAGGATTGAGCAACTACCAGAAGAGCAAGGGGCGCGGCGAAACGCTGGTGCGCGAAGCCGACGGCCCGGATCTGCGCGTCACGATTTTCCGCCCCTCGGTGATCTTCGGCTGCGGCGACAGCTTCCTCAACCTGTTCGGCAAACTCCTGCAATGGGCGCCGATCTTCCCCCTGGGCAGCCCCAATGCCCGTCTCCAGCCGGTGTCGGTGGTCGACGTGGCGCGCGCCTATGCGGTCAGCCTCGCCAATCCCGCCACCGATGGGCAAACCTACGAATTGTGCGGACCGCGGGTCTACACCCTCCAGCAACTCGTCGAGCACGTCCGCACAGTGCTCGGTTACAGGCGCCTGGTCGTGCCGCTCGGCGACCTGGCCTCCTACCTGCAGGCCTGGGCGATGGAATTCGCGCCGGTAAAAATGCTCACCCGCGACAACTACTACTCGCTGCAAAGCGATAATGTCTGCGCCTGTCCCTTCCCTGCGATATTCGGCTTCGCGCCGATGCCCCTGGAAGTGGAAGCGCCGTTCTGTCTGGGCCGCCTGCCGTCGCGCCATCCGCGCGCCTTCATCGGCAACTAGACGATGCGGATCTACACGGTGGGTGGCGCGGTACGCGATGAATTGCTCGGATTCCCGGTCAAGGATCGCGATTTCGTGGTGGTCGGCGCCACCCCCGAAGAGATGGTGGCGCAAGGCTATCGTCCGGTGGGCAAGGATTTCCCGGTGTTCCTCCATCCCCACACCCACGAGGAATACGCCCTGGCCCGCACCGAGCGCAAGACCGCGCGCGGCTACAAGGGCTTCCAGGTATTCGCCGACCCCGCAGTGACCCTGGAACAGGATCTGGCGCGGCGCGACCTGACCATCAACGCCATCGCCAAGGGCGACGACGGCAATCTCATCGACCCCTATGGTGGGCAAGCCGACCTGCGCGCCGGAATCCTCCGCCATGTCAGCCCGGCCTTCGTCGAAGACCCGGTGCGGGTACTGCGGGTGGCGCGCTTCGCCGCGCGCTTCGGATTCAGGATCGCCGCCGAAACCCTGGAACTGATGCGCGCCATGGCCGACAACGGCGAAATCGACGCGCTGGTACCGGAACGGGTATGGCAGGAAGTGTCGCGCGGGCTGCTGGAAAAAAAACCCTCGCGGATGATCCTGGCGCTACGCGAATGCGGCGCATTGGCACGCCTGCTGCCCGAGGTGGAACGTTTGTTCGGCGTACCCCAACCGGAACGCTGGCACCCCGAAGTGGATAGCGGTCTGCATACCCTGCTCGCCCTCGATTACGCCGCCGCCCAGGATTATTCCCTGGCGGTGCGTTTTGCCGTGTTGCTCCACGATCTCGGCAAGGGCACTACGCCCAAAGAAGAATGGCCGCGCCACATCGCTCACGAACAGCGCAGCTTCAACCTCGCCAAGCCGGTTTGCCAGCGCCTGCGCGCGCCCAACGACTGCCGCGACCTGGCGCTGCTCACCGCGCGTTTTCACGGCCTGCCGCACCGCGCTTTCGAACTACGCCCCGACACCATCCTGAAGCTCCTTACCGACAGCGACGCGCTACGCCAGCCGCTACGTTTCGCGGGTTTCCTGCAAGCCTGTACCGCCGATTATTGCGGGCGTAGCGGCTTCGAAAACCAGCACTTCGCCCAGGCCGATTTTCTTCGTGAAGCACTGGCCGTCGCGGCAGCGGTCGATGCCGGGGCGGTTGCCCTGGCCTGTAGCGACCCCGCCACCATCCGCGACCAGGTTTACGCGGCCCGCCTGGAGGCGCTCAAGGCTTGGCACGAGGGCGCGGTGCCGGCGGAAACGAATCCCGGGTGAGCCGCTAGACCCGCGGGATATTTTGTCGAAACTTGGATAATCCGGGAATGGGATGCCCCTCTCGCGCGTGGGAGAGGGGACTTGCGCGTGTATGACTTAGGGCTGGACCAACTATTTTATTCGCACTCCGCCGCGACGATCTCGCAGGCCTTGCCGCAGGATTTCAGCGCGGCGTTGCTGGCGGCTTCCTTGGTCTTGCCGATGCCGTAAGCATTGGCGACTATGGAAGTGGCGTAAGCGCCGCATGTGGAATACCACACGCCAATCCGGCAGTTTTTCAGTCCGAGATCCTTGCAGCCCTTGAGGGCGGCCTTTTTGACGGCCTCCTTGGTCTTTTCGCCGGCGGCGACGTAGTAACCGACATCGCCCGGCTTGTCGCCCGCCATGTCGTCCACGGCAATCGCGCCGACGGCGAACGCGCTTAAAGGCGCGGCGAACGTCAGGCAAAGCAGCAGCCCCAGAATTTTTCTCATCGATTTTCTCCCTTGCAACAGGTTGTTTGGCAAATGCCGCAGCCATCATAATCACCCGACATGTCCTGGCCGTATCTTGTGCGTGTCCCCAGCGTGTCCTGGCCACATCCGCGCGGAAGATTTCCTGTTTTTCAGCCGCCAAATAAATTGATATTTGTCGCTCTAATCGAGTAGCATGTCCCGACCCTCTCGGGGTCGCCTTGACTAGACTGCCACCACCTTGAAAACCGCCAATTCAACTCTACGAAATCTGATTATTTCACTGCTGGGTTATGCTGAAATCCGGCTCAATGGTTTATCCATCCAGGACAAGTTTCAGACCAAGGTGCTCGCGTTGCTGGCTTATCTTGCCGCCGAGCCGCGCTTTCATTCTCGCGAACATCTGATTGAACTGTTCTGGCCGGACGTCGAACTGGAAACGGCTCGCTCCAATTTGCGGGTAACCTTGTACCGTCTGCGCCAGACCTTAGGCGATGACCGTTTTCTGCGCACTACCCGGGAATCCCTGATGCTCGATCCGGACTGGTGCAGGGTAGATGTCCCCGAGTTCCTGAGCACGCCGGCACAGGCGGTTTCCCCGGAACAACTGGAGTCCCGCCTGGGGCTTTATCGCGGGGCGTTTTTCGAGGGGGTGACGCTGGAAAACTGTCCGGAATTTTCGGATTGGCTGGCGCGCAAGCGCGATGCCTGCCAGTGCCAGGCGCTGGCGTTGGGCGATCGGCTGGTGGCGTTGTACGAGCAAAGCGGCGAATTCGGAAAAGCGCTGGGTCATGCCGGTCGCCATCTGCAACTGGCTCCCTGGAACGAAGCCGGCCATCGGAAAATGATGGCGCTGCTGGCGATGTCCGGACAACAGGGCGCCGCGCTGTCTCACTACGAATCCTGCCGCAAGCTGTTGGTACATGAACTGGGGACTGTGCCCGATGGGCAAACCACCGCGCTTTTCGAAAGAATCAAAGCCGGCAAACTGGTTCCCGAGGTCGCCAAACCCTCGCCATTTTCCTTCCTGGGGCAGCATTCCTCCGGGGCGCTGAACAAGCCCTTGAATATCCTGATCGTCGACGACCATTTGCTGTTCCGCGCCGGCCTTTGCCTGATGCTCGACGAACTCGGCCCCGATGTAACGGTATTCGAGGCGGCAAGCTGCGAGGAAGGACTGTTGATGCAGGAGCCGGAAAACGGTTTCGACATCATCCTGCTCGATCTCAAGTTCCCCGGCATGAGCGGGTTGGACGGACTGGTACTGTTCCAGGATCGTTATCCGGCTTCCCCGGTGGTCCTGTTGTCCGGCGACGCGGAAACGAGCGTGATTCAGGCAAGCCGGGAGCGCGGCGCCAAGGGCTATTTGTCCAAGGCGATGGATGCGCAGACCCTTACCAGGGCCATCGAGAACGTCCTCGGCGGGGGGATGTCTTTCCCGGTTGGATTTGCTCAATAATTTCCTAAGCCGGACGAGCCGGAACCAAACAAGGTGATGAGTAATGAGTGATGGGGAATGGGAGGGTGTTTTCATCAGCCATTCCTCATCACCCATCATCGCGGAATTCAATTCAAACCGAATTGGTGTCATATTTTGACATCACTTGGCTGATAAGAGACTAAATAGCCTTTCAGACGTGAGCCTATTTGCCACGGCTATTTCGCGCCGATTTCTCCAGCAAGGATTTTATCCGGGTATTGAGTTCGTCCGGGTTTACCGGTTTGTGCAGCAGTTCGAAGCCGCTGGCATTGGCTTCGCGCAGGCGGGCCGGCAGGGTGTCGCCGCTGACTAGAATGCCGGGGATGGAATCCCCCAGTTGCGCCCGGATCATGCCGATGGCGGCAATCCCGGTCTGGTTGTTGCGCAGGCGGTAGTCGGCCACGATCAGGTCGGGGGCGTAGCCGCCGATCAATTGCAATGCTTCCTCGGCGCTTTCCGCCGTCACCGGGCGATACCCCCGGCTTTCCAGCGACATCGCCGTGCCGTGCAGGATAACCGGGTCGTCGTCGATGACGAGGATGACGGACGGGCAGGCCGGTGCGGCGAATTCTCGCGGCGCGACAGGCAGGGCGGGCGATTCCAGGATTAGCGGAACGGTCACCTCGAACATCGAGCCGGCACCGAAGCGCGAGCGCACCTTGATGGCGTGCTCCAACAGTCCGGCGATCCGCTCCACGATGGATAACCCCAGCCCCAACCCTTGGTGGCGATCCCGTTCGGCATTGTCCACCTGATAGTATTCCTGGAATATTTTTTCCTGCTCGTCCTGCGGGATGCCTTTACCGGTATCCCACACCTGTATGGACAGATGCTCGCCACGCACCCGGCAACCCAGCAATATGCCGCCGTGGCGGGTATGGTGATAGGCATTGCTCAGCAGGTTGCGAAGTATCTCCATGAGCAGGGTCGGGTCGGTATAAATGTTTCTATTCGCGCACCTGATCCGGAAAAACAGGTGCTTGGCTTCGATCTGTACCCTGAATTCGCCTTCCAGGCGCTGCAGTAGGGCATCTACCGACACCGCCTGTTTTTGCGGGGTGATGATGCCGGCGTCGAGTTTGGAGATGTCCAGCAGGGTGTCGAGCATCTCCTTCAGCGCCTGGGTGGATGCCTCGATCGGCTTGATGATTTTCATGTTGCTTTCATTGCCGAAACGCCTTTTCAGCACGTCGACCAGTAACGCCAGCGCGTGTAGCGGCTGGCGCAGGTCGTGGCTGGCCGCGGCGAGAAAGCGGCTTTTGGCGACGTTGGCGGTTTCCGCCGATTCCTTGGCGACGCGCAACGCCTCGCTGGACGCCACCAATAGCCTTTGGCGACGTTGCGCCACCCGTGCCAGAAACAGCATGACAGCGGCGGTAAACAGGAAGATCAGGGTGTGGATGACCAGGTTGCGTCGCCAATTGGCAAGCACCTCGTCCTGGCTCCGCGAGAGGATGACGTTTAAACCGCTATTTTCGATGGCGCGCGTGACGAACAGGCGCGTTTTGCCGTCTTGGGCGGAAGGGCCGATGTGGCGGGTTATCGGCGTATCCGCCTGAAGATGTTCCCGCAATACCTGGCTTTCCTTGAGCACGTTTCTGCCGAAGAATTTTTCCGGTTCATAGCGGCGGTAAATCAGGTCGCCAAAGCGGTTGATCAGTACCGAAACGCTGCCCGAATCGCCGGGATTGACGGGCTGCAATACCTTGACGAAGAAATTGTAGTCGATGACGGCGCCGACCACCCCGTCGAAATCCCCGTCGTCATCGTCGGCGATAACCTGGGTGAGCGTTACGGCGATGGTGCCGAGCAGGGATTTGTCGGGGCGCGAAATATACATTTCCACCGGGCGCGCCGGGGTGTTGTGGGCAGTGAAAAGCGTCATGCTGGAAACGTTGAGTCCGAGCAGTGCGGGAGCCGTGGCGGAAATCACCCGCCCATCGGCATCGGCGACGAACAATGCACTGAATTCAGGATGATCGCGGTGGTGGCCAGCGAGGCTGGCGTCGAATTCCCGGTTGGATTCACCATCGCTTTCCAGGTACTCGGTGGCGATCTTGTCGAGCACGTGTCCGGCCTCGCGCAAGGCGCCGACGATCTGCACGTCGGCATAACGGGCATGGGCTTCGAGGAGACGGTATTCGGCTTCGTGGGTCTGCTGGTATTTGTCGTAGGCGACCCAGGCCAGCGTGGGGCCGACGATCAGCAGGACGGCAAGCGGAACGATCCAGATCGAGGCAAAAAACTGCTTGGGCAGGGTGTGGTAAAAAAACCGCTCGAAAAGGGGTGGGGTCATCCCCTAAACCTCAGTTTAACCGCCAAGACGCCAAGGAAATCATTTGGTTGTTCTGGCATATCTCCAACCCGACGGGTGACTGACGATTGCCAAGCAATCCTTTGTTCTTTCTGGAGTGCTTGGCGTCTTGGCGGCGCTAACTGTGTTTAGTTAAAAACAAAAACGTAAACGGAAGAAAGGTAGCCACTGCTATCGAACGTGGAAATTACATATGAGTAGTTTCCCCCAAAAGTTTGATTTAACGCCGATGACGACGAGGTGCAAGCATTTACGCCAGAAGATATGTAGATACACCCCAACTGCGATTCAACCAAGTTACGGAATGCAGCGACGGATGTATATGCCAAAGTGGGCAAAGTTTGTACTGGGGTACATTGAAACGTCACGCCATTCCCAAGTCGAGAGCATACCTGCAAATTGGGCGCGTCGGCGGCGGCAAAAGAGCCGACTTGTTTATTGTTCTTGGCGTCAGCGGAAAATGCATTGAAAGATAAAAGGATCAAGGCCAGGAAAATCGCAATTTTTTTCATAATCTAAAATTAACCTCTATTTGATGAAAAATTCAAAACCCGATTAGCCCCCAAGCTCAGCAACATAACTCTGAAATGACTTATTTGCCGGGCATTGCCGCGAGATTCCAGCACTATTCCGAGAATAGCGCTGGAGCCCCGTCCAGTAAGGACTTCCCACATTTCTGCTGAGGTATGGGACTAAACAACCTGATTTTTAGGTTGAATATGATTGACCCGGGGTGGTTGCCCGCGGCCGAGCCTTAAGTCAACAAGCGATCAATCGCACTCCGCCGTCACGATTTTGCAGCTCTTGTCGCTGCAACTGTCGAGCGCGTTGTCGATGGCGATTTGCTTGGTTTTCCCGGTGCCGTAACCCGAATAGTTCTTCGAGCTGGCATAGGCGCCGCACTTGGTGAACCATACGCCGATCTTGCAGTTGGCATTTCCGGATTTCTTGCAGCCTTGCAAGGCTGCTTTTTTCGCCGCCGCTTCCGAGTTTTCACCGGTAACCACGTAATATCCGACGTCGCTGGCCTTATCCCCTTCGTCGTCGTCTACCGCAATCGCGCCGACGGCAAATACGCTTAAAGGTGCAATCAAGGCCAGGCAAAGGGCCAATCCCAGGATTTTTTTCATTGAGCAGTTCCTCTCGTTCGGTTTAATGTAATGCATTGATCTTTAAGAAATGAATCGCGCTGTCGAGGTCAGTCCGTCCAGTTCGAATGTTTTTCGCAAATCTTGTTAACTTTCTTACCTTTATCCGATTCGGAGAATTTCGCCAGATTTCCCCTGAAGTCATCGGGCGTTTCGTTCCACATGCATTCGCAAAATGCGACGACCTTGGATTGGCCGGGGACGGGGCTTTTCGCGTTGCCGCCTTCGTAGTTCTTGTTCGCGTAAGTGACGCACTGTTTGAACTGAGCGTCGCCCGGGGGGACATCGTTGTAACCGCCGGCAGCCGCAGCGACCTTCACGGTACCAAGCAAAGCCAGGGCCGCAACGGCGAGGAGGGTTTTGTTCATTGAGCATTTCCTTTCATCAGGTTAAACCCCACAAAAAGACGACATTTGTCAAAATGCTGTGAGGTGGGCCGATTATAGGTGAGCAGCATGTCTTGCCCGTGTCCTGCCTTTCTCAATGGGAACAAGCGGTTGTTTCGCTATTGGGCGGCTTGTGTATGGTCGCGGTTCAACGCGGAAAGCAAAGCCTTCAGCGACGCGCTCACCGTGTCGTGATCCACCGCCGCACCGGCGATGCGTTGCCCGTCGAGGTTGATCTGCACATAAGCGATTGCTTCGGCGTCGGTGCCGGCGCCGATGGCATGTTCGCTGTAATCCACCACGTTGACCTGCTGGCCGCTATGGCGCATCCAGGCGTCGACGAAGGCCGACAGCGCGCCTTCTCCCGCGCCGTGCAACTCGTGAGCCACACCGTTCTCGACGATGTGAGCGACGATGACGTCGCGACCGCCATCGCGATCCAAGCGATAGCCTTGCAGCGCCACCGGTTCGCGGTCCACCACGAAATGCTGCATGAACAGCGCATGGATGGTGGCGCTGTCGATTTCGCCACGGCGCGCCTCGCTGGCTTTCTGCACCGCCTGGGCCAGTTCCACCTGCATCCAGCGCGGCAGGTTCAAACCGTAATCGCGCGCCAGCACGAACGCCACGCCGCCCTTGCCCGACTGGCTGTTGATGCGGATCACCGCCTGGTAATCGCGCCCCAGATCCTTGGGGTCGATGGGCAGATAAGCCACCTGCCACGGCTCGTCCGGCTGCTGTTGGCGCAGGCACTTGTTGATGGCGTCTTGGTGGCTCCCCGAGAAGGCGGTGTACACCAGTTCGCCGATCCACGGATGACGCGGGTGCACAGGGATCCCGGTGCATTCGGCTACCACCTGGATGATCTCGTCGGGGTTGGAAAGATCGAGTTGCGGATCAACGCCCTGGCTGTAGAGATTCATCGCCATGGTAACGATGTCCATGTTGCCGGTGCGCTCGCCGTTGCCGAGCAACGTGCCTTCCACCCGGTCGGCGCCGGCCAGCAACGCCAACTCCGCCGCTGCCACCGCGCACCCCCGGTCGTTGTGGGTATGCACCGAGATCACGATGCTGTCGCGGCGGCTGATGTGGGTGGCGAAATATTCCACTTGGTCGGCAAAGAAATTCGGCGAGGCGACCTCCACGGTGGTCGGCAGATTGATGATGCAGGGGTGTTGCGGCGTCGGCTGCCACACGTCGAGCACCGCCTCACAGACCGTCACCGCGTAGTCAGGCTCGGTGCTGGTGAAACTTTCGGGCGTGTATTCGAACACCCACTCGGTGTTCGGATGCCTGGCCGCTTCGCGCTTGACCCACTCGGCGCCGCGCCGGGCAATGGCGGTAATGCCCTCGCGATCCAGGCCGAACACCCGCTCGCGCTGCACCGTGGAAGTGGAATTGTAGACGTGCATCACCGCCCGCTTTGCCCCGCGCAACGCCTCGAAAGAACGCACGATCAAATCCTCGCGCGCCTGCACCAAAACCTGCACCGTCACGTCGGCGGGAACCTGGTCTTCCTCAATCAGCCAGCGCACGAAATCGTAATCCGGCTGGCTGGCGGCGGGAAAGCCCACCTCGATCTCCTTGAAACCGAGCTTGACCAGCAACGTCCACAGGCGGCGCTTTTGCTCCACGCTCATCGGTTCGAGCAAGGCCTGGTTGCCGTCGCGGAGGTCGACGCTGACCCAGCGCGGGGCTTGCGTGGTGCTGCGATCCGGCCACTGGCGTTGGCGGATGGGGGTGGCCGGGGCGGGGCGGTACTTGCTGTGGTCAAACGCTTTCATGATGGTCTCCGTGGTTGCTGGTCTATTCGATTGCCTATCCTGGTGGGACAGTTGTGGAAGGGCATTGCCGGGTAAGCGATGCGCCGGATTTTGTCGTTGGTAACGGTAGAGACAGAATAAGGCAAATGGTGAAGCAGATGATTGCGAATGCAGTCACAAAATACCGGTGGTGCGCAACGTTATTGCCGACTTTTTGGAATTCAAAGCATAATAGCTCTTTGAATATCGCTACCAGGCAAAATCATGGAACTCGACCGTTACGATCAGCACATCCTCGAAGTGCTGCAAGAAGAAGGACGCATCAGCAACCAGGAGCTGGCCGACCGCATCGGACTCTCGCCCTCGCCATGTCTGCGCCGGGTTCGCACCCTCGAAGAATCCGGGCTGATCGCCGGCTACCGGGCCTTGCTGGACGCCAAGAAACTCGGCTACGCGCTGATGGCGTTGATCCATATTTCCATGGATCGCCATACCCCCGAGCGCTTCACCAATTTCGAGACAAAAATCGCCGAATTGCCTGAAGTGCTGGAGTGTCTGTTGGTAACCGGGCAGGATGCCGACTACCAGCTCAAGGTGGTGGTGCGCGACATGGACGCCTACCAGGAATTGCTGCTCAACCGCATCACCCGCATCGAAGGCGTCTCCGGCGTGCATTCCAGTTTCGTGTTGCGGCGGGTGGTGGACAAGACGGCCTTGCCGGTCTGAGTAGAGAGGAAAAGCCGCCCGAGGATCAACGGCTACGTGCGCGGCCTTCCCAATAGCCGGGCGGCGCTTATGGTGTGAAACGGCGAAAATGATTATTCCCTCCGCTTCGGGGCGGTAGACTATCGAAAAAGGGAAATTCTTGAGGAAAACCCGCCGGGTATTGGCGGTAGCCGGGGACCGGCGAAGGGAAAGGCCAGCGCCCTGGCAGCGGCATTTTCTACAGCGACCACAAAGCGCGCCCCCAGGTCGGACTGTATTTCGTTGTAGCAGGCGACCTCGTCAAGAAATTCCTGACGTGCCTCCGCTACAAAACGTGCATGTCTCACCGTATCGCTCGTCTCGCCTCGGCAAATACATCTTCTGCTGGGAAAGATTGCCGCTCGCCCTTATCGAAAGCGGCAACGCGGTTTTCAATTTCCTGTTCCCATTCCGCCTTGATTTCCGCTAGCGAAGTGTCGTGCAGCGATTCAAGCAAAACCTCGGCAAGATGAGCACGCTCGTCAGGCGGAAGCGTGCAGGCTTGTTGTTCCAGCTCGGCCAATAAAGCGGACATGGTGAGCGCTCCTTAATTGCGACGGAAGTATTATAACCACAGAAAACGAACCTTCCCGCGCAGTGCCTGTATGCCGGATAACAGACCTCTCAAAAGCCACGTCCACCAAAGGTTTTCAGTCCGGGTAAACTGCATCCTGGCGCTTGCCTGTATCGCTCAAGCGCCAGGGAGAACGCTGCGCTGAAATGGCCGACTGTCTCCCGTTTCAAATCCGAAATCCGGCTTGAAAATTTAACAGGAGGAAATCATGCGTAATCTGGTCATTTGTTGCGACGGCACCTGGAACACCCCCGATCAGGAAGAAAACGGCGTTCCCACGCCAACCAACGTAGTAAAAATCCGCCATGCGGTAGACACCTCGGACGGCAGCCAACTCTGTTATTACCATCCCGGCGTCGGTGCCGACGGCGGGTTATTTTCCAGGGTGCTCGGCGGCGGAGCCGGCAAGGGGTTGAGCATGAACATCATGAGTGCCTACCGATGGCTTTGCGACAACCATCAGGCGGGGGACGACCGCCTGTTTCTGTTCGGATTCAGCCGGGGCGCCTACACCGTGCGCAGCCTGGGGGGATTCATCTCCAAATGCGGCATCCTCGACATGCACAACCTCGATGACAAAGACGCCTGGGCGCGGATAGCAGTCGCTTATCAGGACGGCTATCGCAATAAAAAACCCGATTGGGCAGGCAAGTGGAACTTCAAGGTGCCCCCCGCCGAAGTGAAAATCCATTTCATCGGCGTATGGGATACCGTGGGCGCACTGGGCATACCCGACGACATGGCGCTGCTCAACCTGCTCGACGACGCGAAGGATCACAACTTCCACGACACCGCACTCGGTGCCAACGTCTCGTTCGCCCGCCACGCCCTGGCGCTCGACGAAAAACGCGAAGCCTTCACCCCTACGCTGTGGAACCCCGCCAGCTACCAGGGTCGTGATCCCAAATGCGTCAAACAACTCTGGTTCCCCGGCGTACACAGCGATGTGGGCGGCGGCTATCCCGAAACCGGGCTATCCGACGGCGCGCTCCAGTGGATGATGGACGAAGCCGCCCAGGCCGGCCTCAAATTTCTGCCCGGCGTCGCCGCACAAATAAACCCCAATCATCACGGCACCCTGCATGATTCCGCGACGGGGGCTTTCAAGATGATGCCCACCCTGCCGCGCAACGTCCCGCTGCTGGACATCTCCGCCGACATCCATCCCTCGGCGCAACGCCGTCACAGTGAAATCAACCTCGCCCAAGGGCAATACCGTCCCACGCGGCGCTTGCTCAAAGTTGGCGACATGACCGAAATCGACATTTACGCCGCCCAACCGTGGAACGAAACCGGCCTGTATCTGGAAAAGGACGCCGAATACCAGCTCGAAGCCGGCGGCGAATGGCAGGACAGCAGCATCTCCTGCGGCCCGAACGGCAGCGACGGGGACGGCAAATTCCAGCTTGGTGAAGTCGCGCAAATGGCCGGATCGGTCATCGGCAAACTCGAAAAAATGTTCAAATCCGCCACCGGCAACCAAAGAGCGGACTTCAAGTTCACCAAGCGCGAGGAAGAAATGTCCTGGTTCGCCCTGATCGGCATGGTCGCCAACGGCGGCAATCTCGACGACAAAAAAGTGGTTCCCCACGACACCTTCCAGATCGGCACGGGCATCACCATAGGCGGCGACAACGGCTCGGCCACCCTCAAAGGCTCCGGCTACCTGTACGCCTTCGCCAACGACGCCTGGCTCTTTTACGGCAATAACCGGGGCAGCGTCCGGCTCAAGGTGACGCGCACCAAATAAAAAAACAGCCGCGCCCGTTTACCCGGAATCGCTC
Organism: Sulfuricella sp.; assembly: GCA_018336195.1. Classification (GTDB taxonomy): domain Bacteria; phylum Pseudomonadota; class Gammaproteobacteria; order Burkholderiales; family Sulfuricellaceae; genus JAGXQV01. The sequence continues at coordinate 54,689 of JAGXQV010000142.1, forward strand.
CTGGGCAAACGGGCGCAGGCCGAAAACCACGCTTATTACCCCTCAAGGGAGGATCACATGCAATTCATCGGACGTGAAGACTGGCTGGCGCGCTTTGAGGAAAGGCGCAACGCCCCGCAAGGCGGCATCTGGCATATCGTCGGCCAGCCCGGCATCGGCAAAACCACCCTGTTGGGTAAATTCGCCCAACTGTGTGATGAAAAAGGCCATCCCCACACCCTGCTCGACGTGGCGGACTATGCCCCGGCCAACGGCCTGGAAATCCTGACCGAGCTGGCCCGTTCCGCCCGTCATTTCGATGCCGAAAGCGGCGGCAAGCGCCTCGGCGAATGGGTTAGCGAAAAAGCCCTGCAATACAAGGACGGCATTGGCGGCGTAGTGGAGCAGGGCGGCAAGCTGATCGACCCGACCGGCGGCCTGCTTGCCGGAGGAATCAAAAGCCTGCTCGACTTCGGCCTGGGGCTGGCGGGCAACGCCGCGCAAGCCAGCGAACAGGCCGCCGCCGCGCGCCCGGAACTGTTCCTCGTCGAAGCGCTGGCCGCCGCCGGAAAGAAAAAACCGGTGCTCCTGATCGACACCTGGGAACACCTGCTACGCGCCGATGCCAAGCTGCAAAGCCGCCTGACGTTCAGCCTCGGCGTACCGCGCGAAGGGATACCCAAATCCCTGGGCATCCTGCCCTGGCTGCACGCCCTGCTCACCTACCTGCAAGACAAGGGCTGGCGCATCATCCAGGCCGGGCGCGAAATTCCCCAAACCGCCTCGGAAGACCGCCTGCCGCGCTTCACCCGCGCCGAAATCCTCGAAGCCGCCCGCGCCCGCTATCGCATCGCCGCCTGCCTGCCCGAACAGCAGGACGACATCGCCGCCATCCTCGCCACACTGTCTTTCGAAGGCAACCCCCTGTGGCTGCAAGTCGCCTTGAATCTCCTGGAAAACCTCCTCGCCGAAGGCAAAGACCTCGCCCGACTTGCCCGCGACCCGGACGCGCTCCAGCACTGCTTCGAGGAAGACGACGCAAGCGACCTGGGCCAGCTATATGGTTACGAACAGGGCCGCTGCAAACTGGCCCTGCTCGGCACAATCACCCGCCACATCGAAGGCATCGAAGACCATGCCTGGAAAATCGCCTTGCCGCGCATCCTCGACAAGGGCCTCGTCGCGCAACTCTTTGCGCCGGAGCAGGCCCGCGCGGTCCGGCACAATTTCCAGATCGCCGGAGTGTTCCGCAAAAGCGGCGACCAATTCACCCTCCACGAGGAAATTCGCGACTTGTTGCTGGCCTATGCGCGCAGCAAGGGCTGGCTGGATAGCGAGGAAACCCGCGGCTTGCACGGCAGGTTGTGGGACTATTTGAACCAAACAATCATCGACCGCCTACAGGCTGAATCGGGAAAAACGTTTTCTCTTGAGGGCGCATCCGATCCAGAAATCGAAAAAGCCCTTCAGACTGCGCCGGATACCCACCTCCCCGTTACCTGGATTGCCGAAGCGGCTTACCACCGGGTGCTCTCCTACTCGGAACTGGCGGACAAAACCACTTCGCCTGCCGACTTTTGGTCGGCGCTGGGCGGCTCCAGTTCACTTTCCTGGCTGGAGAAATGGCGCATCGCGAAGTCATTGCCTGACTTGAGTGAATTCCAGGTGCGGGAAATTATGAGAATATTTCTTGAAGAACGCTCCGAATTCAGCAAATTACTCGGAGAGCAAACAGCCTTTGCTTTACGTCAAAACCAGTTGGCTGGCGACCATGCCAGCCTGGGCAATATCGAATTTTGGGAAAAGCGGGTACGCGAGCATGGATTGCCCGGTGATTATTTCGGGTTTCAGCAGGTATTGTCGGAGCAGTTTTCTGAGGTTTACCCGGCACGCATCATCGAATTGGCGGATGCCCTGTTGTCCCGATTTGCCACCTCCAACGACCCGGGGGTGCAGGTGCAGTGCGCCAACGCGCTGGTCAACAAAGGCAGGACGCTGGGCGATCATCTCGCCGATCCGCAAGGCGAGGTGGCAGCTTATGACGACCTGCTGGCGCGCTACGGCGAGTCGGAAAACCCGGAAGTGCAGGTGCTGTGCGCCAAGGCGCTGGTCAACAAAGGCGTGACGCTGGGCGAGCGTCTCGACAACCCGCAAGGCGAGGTGGCGGTCTATGACCACCTGCTGGCGCGCTACGGCGAGTCGGACAACCCGGAAGTGCAGGTGCTGTGCGCCAAGGCGCTGGTCTACAAAGGCGTGACGCTGGGCAATCGTCTCGCCGACCCGCAAGGCGAAGTGGCGGCCTATGACGACCTGCTGGCGCGCTACGGCGAGTCGGACAACCCGGAAGTACAGTTGCAGTGCATCAAGGCGCTGTTCAACAAAGGCGTGACGCTGGTCGAGCGTCTCGCCGACCCGCAAGGCGCGCTGGCGGCCTATGACGACCTGCTGGCACGCTACGGCGAGTCGGACAACCCGGCAGTGCGGGTGCAGTGCGCCAAAGCGCTGGTCAGCAAAGGCTGGGCGCTGGGCGAGCGTCTCGCCGACCCGCAAGGCGAAGTGGCGGCCTATGACGACCTGCTGGCGCGCTACGGCGAGTCGGACAACCCGGAAGTGCAGGCGTTGTGCGCCAAGGCGCTGGCCTACAAAGGCGGGACACTGGGCGAACGTCTTGCCGACCCGCAAGGCGCGCTGGCGGCCTATGACGACCTGCTGGCGTGCTACGGCGAGTCGGACAACCCGGAAGTGCAGGCGCAGTGCCTGAGCGGGTTGTCCAATTCCGCCGAGTTGCTGCTGGTGCTGGGCAACGCCGATGAGTCGGTGCGGCGGGCCGAGCAGGCTTTGTCCCGGCTTGAACAAAACAACCCGAAAGCGGCCATCATGGTTTTCCTGCGCTGGCTGGGGCGTGGCGATGCCGCGCCGGACGAGGTGTTGGCGGCGATCCACGCCTTGCCGGGAGAAGTGAAATTTAACTGGGGTTGGGACGAAATCCGCCTGGTGGTGGCGCGTTTGGAGGCACCGCGCCAGTGCCTGGGCGGGTGTTTTATTGCCTATTTTGAGCAGCACCGCGATGTCGGGCAGTTGGCGGCATGTCTGGCGGCGTGTGCGGCATCGCCCGGATGAAATCCAATGGAATCCGGGGCATCCCGCCGAATGGCGGGATGGTTGCGGACGGAATTTGATCCCTGTCCATGCGCCTCGGCGGGCGCTCCCGGATTGCGCTGCGCTTCATCCGGGCTTTGATCCTACCCAAGTTGATGCAATTTCGCCGGTGGCCTATACTGGTCTCGTATAGACTTTGTTTCTACATGTGGAGGCCGCCGAATGACCATGCAACTTGTAAAGAAATGGGGCAACAGCCCTGCGGTGCGTTTGCCAGCGGCGATCATGGAGGCAGCGCATCTGTCTCTCGACCAGCCTGTCGAGGTTCGCGTGGAGAACGGACGGGTCATCATCGAGCCGGCGTCGCCGTCCTATTCGCTTGACGATCTGCTGGCGGGCATCACCCCGCAAAACTGCCATGCCGAACAGGGTTTCGGCACTCCGCAAGGCAAGGAATCGCTCTGATGGCGGCACCCTATGTGCCGGACGAAGGGGATGTCGTCTGGATGAACTTCACGCCGCAAAGCGGCCATGAGCAGGCGGGGCGCCGACCGGCGGTTGTTCTGAGTCCCAAGGCCTACAACAGTCGTGCCGGATTGCTGGTGTGCGTCCCCATCACCAACCAGATCAAGGGCTATCCCTTTGAGGTTGTACTTGAAGGCGGCGAAACCACCGGTGCCGCCCTCTCCGACCAAGTGAAAAGCCTGGACTGGCAAGTTCGACAGGCAGAACGCAAAGGCAGGGCGACGCCCGCCGAAATCGCGGAAATCAAGGCCAAGATCAAGTCGCTGTTGAAACTCGGCTGATTCAAGCCGACATCGCCCGGATGAAATGCAATGGAATCCGGGGCGTCCCACCGAATGGCGGGATGGTTGCGGACGGAAATTGATCCCTGCCCATGCGCTCTGGCGGGCGCTCCCGGATTGCGCTACGCCGCATCCGGGCTACAAGACTCACCTAAATCAACATAGCCGACAACATCGTGGGAGCGGCGCCCTCGCCGCGATTGATGCTTCCGAAGCGGAAGATGGTGGATAGGTCGGCGATGTTTCCCTATCCGACGCCGGGCGTTGATGAGCCACCGCATCGTGCCGAGGGCGGCACTCCCACAGTTTAGGTCGGCCTACTCGTGGCGCAACGCCTCGATCGGATCGAGCTTGGCGGCGCGGCGCGCCGGCATGTAGCCGAACAGCACCCCGATCCCGGCGGAGAAGCCGAACGCCAGTAAATTGATGCCGGCGTTGAACAGGAAGGGCATGTTCAGGAGGGCGGAGAGTCCCCAGCAGGCCAGCGTGGCGAGGGCGATCCCGACCAGTCCACCGAAGGCCGACAGTACCACCGCTTCGATGAGAAATTGCCACAGCACTTCGTGGGCGAGTGCGCCGATGGCCAGCCGAATGCCGATTTCGCGGGTGCGCTCGGTGACCGACACCAGCATGATGTTCATGATGCCGATGCCGCCCACCAGCAGGCTGACGGCGGCGACCGCGCCGAGCAGGCTGGTCATGGTGCGGATGGTGCCGGAGAGGATCTCGGCGATCTGCTTGGTGTCCATGAGGTTGAAGTTATCCTCCTCGCTTTCCCCGAGCTTGCGCCGTTCGTGCATCAGGAGGCGGATCTGCTCCATCGCCGGGGCGGCCGAAACGCCTTCCCGCAACGAGATCATCAGGGTGGAAATGTCGAGGTTGCCGGTGATGCGCCGCTGCACGGTGCGTAGCGGCATCAACACCACGTCGTCCTGGTCCATGCCCATCGCGCCCTGCCCCTTGGAACCCAGCAGGCCGATCACTTCGCAACTGAAATTCTTGACGCGGATGGCTTCGCCGATGGGCGTGCGCGCCCCGAACAACTGTTTGCGCACGGTGTTGCCGATCACGCACACCGCCTTGCCGGCGCGCTCCTCTTCATCCGAAAAATCGCGTCCGGCGGCGAGGTGCCAGTTGCCGGCGATGAAATAGCCGTTGGTCGAACCGTTGACGACGGATGACCAATTTTGACCGCCGGCGACCAGGGTGATGCGGCTGCCGACCACCGGGGCCACGGCGTTGATGGCGGTAATCTGGTTTTGCAGGGCTTCCACGTCGGCGCTACGGAAATTCATGGCACCGGCACTGTCGCGCCCCGGCCCGAGTTGCTGGCCGGGACGCAGCAGCAGCAGGTTGCTGCCGAGGCTGGAGATTTGGTCGGAAACCATGCGGGTGGCGCCGTTGCCCAGCGTCACCATGGTGATAACGGCGGCCACGCCGATAACGATGCCCAGCACGGTGAGGAAGGAGCGCATCAGGTTGCGGCGGATTTCGCGCAGGGCGAGCAGGAGGGCGTTGAGCAGCATGGTGTCAGTGTTCCCTAAGCCGGACGAGCCGGAGCCAAACGAGGTAATGGGTAATGAGTGATGGGTAATGGGAGGGTGGTTTTCATCACCCATTCCCCATCACCCATTACCGCAACGTTCAACTTAAAACTCATTTTTGTCATGGTTTGACATCATTTGACGGAGAGAGACTAATACTGTCGCTGGCCACCAGCCCATCGACAAAGCGGATGGTGCGCCCGGCATAGGCGGCCATTTCCGGTTCGTGAGTGACCATCAACACGGTGATGCCCTGTTCGCGGTTGAGGGTGGCGAGCAGCTCCATGATTTCGTGGCTACGGGTGGTGTCGAGATTGCCGGTCGGCTCGTCGGCGAGCAGCACCAGCGGGTGGGTGACGATGGCGCGGGCGATGGCGACGCGCTGCAATTGACCACCCGATAGTTCAGCCGGGGTGTGGCGCTCCCAGCCGGTCAGTCCGACCCGCGCCAGCGCTTCCTGAGCGGCACGGTGGCGGGCGGCGGAATCGGCACCGCGATACAGCAGGGGCAATTCGACGTTTTCCTGTGCCGAAGTGCGCGCCAACAGGTTGAAACCCTGAAACACGAAGCCCAGGCAGTGGCGGCGCAACAGGGCGCGCTGGTCGGGCGAGAGGGTTTCCACTGCCACCCCGCGAAACAGGTAGGAGCCGGCGCTGGGCGTGTCCAGGCAGCCGAGGATGTTGAGCGCGGTGGATTTCCCCGAGCCGCTCGGCCCCATGATGGCGGTGAATTCGCCCTGGGCGATGGTCACGTCCACCCCGCGCAACGCCTGAAACGCCGCCTGTCCCTGGCCGTAGGTCTTGGTCACGGCGCGTAGCTCGATCAGCGGCGGGGCACTGCCATCACTCATTTCCGCGTTTCCTGGTATTCGGTAATCACTGGCGTGCCGGGTTTCAGGTCGCCCTCCAGGATTTCCGTGTGGCGTCCGTTGCTCACCCCGCTCTTGACCGGCACGGCGAGCGGCTGGCCGTCGCGCAACACCCACACTTGCGGGGTGCTGCCGCTGGGCGCTACGTTGGGGCGCTGGCGGGGCTTGGGCGGGCGCGGCAACAGGCTGGCGACCAGGCTTTCCGATTTGGGCTGTTCGACTTGCGGCGGCGTGAAGCGCAACGCGGCATTCGGCACCATCAGGGCTTTTTCGCGGTTGGCGGTGATGATTTCCGCCGTGGCGGTCATGCCGGGCCGCAAGGCCAGATCGTCGTTGGCGACCTTGAGGATGGTTTTGTAGGTGACCACGTTGTCGGTGGTGGTCGAACCCATTCCAACCCGCATGATGGTTGCCGGAAAGCGCCGCTTCGGCCATGCCGAGACGCTGAAACTGGCGGGCTGGCCGAGTTGGACGGTGCTCACGTCGGCTTCGTCGACCTTGATCTGCAATTCCATGCGCTTGAGGTTTTCCGCAAGGACGAACAGGGTCGGGGTGGTCATCGCCGCCACCAGCGTCTGGCCCGGCTCGACCTTGCGGGTGAGCACCACCCCGTCCACCGGCGAGCGGATCACCGCCTTGCGAATGTTGGTCTCGTCCGATTTCAGGGTGGCGCGCGCCTGCGCCACCGCCGCCTCGGCGCTGGCTTGGTTGGCGACGGCGCGCAGCAGTGCGGCTTCGGCCGCGTCCAGTTCGGTTTGCGCGGGAGCCTTGCCGCCGGATAGTTCGGCGACGTGCTTGAAACGCGCCAGATTGGCGCGGGTTTCGGCAAGCGTGGCTTGCGCCTGTGCCACCGAGGCTTCGGCAGCCGCTACCGCTGCACGCGAGCGGGCCACCTGGTCGAGCAGCTTGGAGGTGTCGAGGCGCGCCAATACCTGGCCCTGGCTGACCCGGTCGTTTTCTTCGACCAGCACGTCTTCCAGAACTCCCGACAACTCGCTGCCGACATCCACCGACTTGGTCGGTTGCAGCGTGCCGGTCGCGGAAACCGTCACCACCAGCTTGCCGCTGCCGGCCTCCTCGGTGACATATTGTCCCGCCGTCGTCTTGCCGCCCGACGCGCTCAGCCACAGCACGCCGCCACCCAGCACCAGCAGGCCGAGCGCCGCTCCCAGCCGGCGGCGGAGCTTGCCGGAGCCTTTTCCGGCCTGGAGATAATCGGGCAGGGCGGGCGTAGCGGGATTGTCGGATTGGCTCATTTGCGGTTCCTTATTGATCGGTGATGAGGGAGGCGTGATGGGTAATGGGAAAATCCTGCTCTTGCCCCGAATAGCGCCGTAGGCCGGGGTAAGTGCGCGAATCCCGGCAAAGGCGACATTTCAGCGGCGATGCTGGGGTTCGTCCCTCACCCCAGCCTACGCGATTACGATAATTTCCACCGCCCATCACCCCTTCCACCCCCCACCCAATGCCTTGTACAGACGGATCGCCGCGTTCAGCACATCCGCCTCGGCGCTGGCCAGACCGTCTTCGGCGCTAAGGCGGGTGCGTTCGCTGTCCAGCACTTTCTGGAAATCCACCACCCCGGACTGGTACAACTGGCGCGCCAGTTCAGCCGCATTGCGTGCGGCAAGCGCAGCTTGGCGGCGGGCCGCCTGGCGTTCGACGCCGGTGGCGTAGGCGACCAGGGCGTTTTCCACGTCTTCCAGGGCGCTGAGCAGGGTTTTTTCGTAGGTGGCGAAAGCTTGCGCCTGCACGGCATCCTGCAACGCCGCCTGGTGGCGCAGCCGTCCGCCGTCGAACAGGGTGGCCGCCAGGCTGCCGGTGATGCTGCTCGCCAAGGTGCCGCCCAGTCCGGCCGGGGTAAAGGCTTGCCAACCCAACGTTCCGGCAAGGGTGAAGCTGGGCAGACGGGCCGCCTCACGTTGCGCGGAGCGAGCGACTTCCGCCGCTACGGAATACTCGGCGGCGCGCACGTCGGGGCGCTGGCGTAGCGTGTCGGCGGGGATGGCGAGGGCCAATTGGCGTGGAGGGGCGGGCAGCGGGCGCACTTCGGCAAGCTCGCCGCGCAAGGCGCCGGGCGCCTGTCCGAGCAGAATTGCGAGGTGGTGTTCAGCCTCGCTGCGGCTGGCTTCCAGGGCGGGGATCGCGGCGCGGGTCTGCTGGTAATTGGTACGCGCCTGTTCCACGTCGAGTTGCGTCACCAGCCCGGCTTGCGCCCGCCAGCCGGTGATTTCCAGGGTCTCCGCCTGGCTTGCCAGATTGTCGCGGGCAATCGCCAGGCGGCGCTGGGCGGTGCGTAGCGCCGTGTAGTTGAATGCCACTTCCGCCGCCAGCGATACCCGCGCCGCTCCCAGCGCGGCGCTGGAAGCCTGGAGGTCGGCTTCCGCACCGGCAACGGCGTAACGTAGCGCGCCGAAAAGATCCGCCTCCCAGCTTGCGTCGAAACCGGCGTTGTAGAGGTTTTGCGCGGAGCCGCCGCTTTCCGAGCGGGTGGCGGCGAGCGAGCCGCCCAGCCGGGGCGCCAACCCCGCTACCGCCAGTTCACGCCCGGCGCGGGCTTGAAGCAGGCGGGCGCGGGCTATCCGCACGTCCGGCGCGGCATCCATGGCGAGGGCAATCAGGCGGTCGAGCTGGGGATCATTGAGCTGTTTCCACCAGTTCGCCAGGGTGGCCGGCGAGGCGGCAGCGTGGGGCACGCCGCTGCCATTCGCCCACTCCGCGGGCGGTGTCAGTGCCGTCGGGCCGGCCGACGGGGCAAACTGCGCGCAGCCGCCCAGCAGACTCAGGCAAAGGACGGCGAAAATTCGGGATGGTTGGAACGGCATGGGGCGCGGCGAGCGGGATGGAAGATATCGTCGCAAATGGTATTCCCGCCTCCGCCGCCGGACAAGCTTATTTACAGCTATTAACCGAACTGGCGCCGCATTTCGCCTACAGCACCACCTGCGTCCCCACCTCCACCACCCTATTCGGCGGCAGCTTGAAGAAATTGGCGGCGCTGCCGGCGTTGCGGAACATCGCGATGAAGAGCTTCTCGCGCCACAGCGCCATTTCCGAGCCGATCCGTGGGATCAGGGTTTCGCGCCCCAGGAAGAACGAGGTTTCCATCAGTTCGAAAGCCACTCCGTGTGCGGCGCACAGTTCCAGGGCGCGGGGAATGTCCGGCTCGTCGTTGAAGCCGTAGCGCACGGCGATGCGGTAGAAATTGTCGGCCAGGGTGCCGACCGTCACCCGGTCCGTTTCCGGCACGTGGGGGATGTCCTCGACGCGCACGGTGACGATGGCGACCCGTTCATGCAGAACCATGTTGTGTTTCAGGTTATGCAGCAGGGCGTGCGGCACCGCGTTGGGTTCGCCGGAGAGAAATACCGCAGTGCGCGGCGCCCGGTAGATCGAATCGGTGGAGATCGCCGTGGCGAACGGTTCGAGGGCGATGGCTTCACTTTCCAGGCGGCGCCGCACCAGTTGGCGCCCGCGTTTCCAGGTACTCATCAGAATGAACATCCCCAGCCCGAAGACCAGCGGGAACCAGCCGCCATCCTCGATCTTGATGGCGTTGGCGGCGAAAAAGGCCACGTCGATCACCAGGAAGAAGCCGATCACCAGAGTGCTCGCCAGCCAGCCCCAGCCCCACAGTTTGCGCACCACAATAAAAGCCAGTGCGGTGGTGATGACCATGGTGCTCGACACGGCGATGCCATAGGCCGCGGCGATGCTGGTGGACGTGCGAAACCCCAGCACCAGCGCCACTACCGCGACGAACAGCGTCCAGTTGATCGTCGGCAGATAGATTTGGCCGATTTCCTTGTCCGAGGTGTGCTGGATTTCCATGCGCGGCGAGTAGCCCAACTGGATGGCTTGGCTGGTGATCGAAAAAGCACCGGAAATCACCGCTTGCGAGGCGATCACCGTGGCGGCGGTGGCCAGTGCCACCAGCGGGTAGAGCGCCCAGTCGGGCGCGAGCAGATAGAAGGGATTCTGGATCGCCGCCGGGTCGTGCAGGAGTAGCGCTCCCTGCCCGAAATAATTGAGCAGCAGCGCCGGAAGGACCAGCAGGAACCACGCCAACTGCACCGGTTTGCGCCCGAAATGCCCCATGTCGGCATACAGCGCCTCACTGCCGGTAGCGACCAGGAACACCCCGCCCAGCGCGAGAAAACCGAGAAGCGGAGAAACCAGGAAAAAGTCCACCGCGTAGGTCGGACTCAACGCCTTGATCACGCTCGGTTCGGCGGCGATGTTGACGATACCCAGGAGCGCCAGCGCGCCGAACCAGACGCAGACGATCGGCCCGAACAGCGCGCCGATGCCGCCGGTGCCCTTGCGCTGGAAGGCGAACAGCGCGGCCAACACGCCGATGGTAAGCGGAATGACGTAGGGTTTGAGCGCCGGCGTGGCGACTTCCAGCCCCTCCACCGCCGACAGCACCGAAATCGCCGGGGTAATCACGCCGTCGCCGTAAAACAGCGCCGCGCCGACGATGCCCGCCAGCATTACGGCGGCTTGGCCGCGTTGAGTGTCGGTGTTGCGCAGGGTCAGTGCCATCAGCGCCATGATGCCGCCTTCGCCGCGATTGTCGGCACGCATGATGAAGGCCACGTATTTGACCGACACCACGATCACCAGCGTCCAAAATACCAGGGAAAGAATCCCGAGGATGTTGACCGGAGTGATCGGCAGAGGATGCGCGCCGGCGAAGACTTCCTTGAGGGCGTACAGCGGGCTGGTGCCGATGTCGCCGTAAACGATGCCGAGCGCTGCCAAAGCAAGCGGGGCGAGGGGTTTGGGGGTGTCGGGGGAGTTCATGAGGAATGCCTTTTTTCAGGAAAAATCAGATTTGGAAACGGTAGCCGATGCCGGTCTCGGTCAATATGTGCCTGGGCTGCGCCGGGTCGGTTTCCAGCTTCTGGCGCAGGTGCCCAACGTAGATGCGCAGGTAGTGGTTGCTCTCGACGAAGCTCGGCCCCCACACCTCGCGCAGCAGGTGGCGATGGGTCATCACCTTGCCGCTGTTGGCGATCAGCAGGCCGAGCAGGCGGTATTCGATCTGGGTGAGGTGCAGCGGCTCTCCATTACGCGTCACGGTGCGCCGCGCCAGATCGACCTGGATATCGCCGAAACTCACCAGCGGGCCGCTTTCGCCGGCCTTGCCGTGGCGGCGCAGCAGGGCGCGCACCCGGGCGAGCAGTTCGCCGACGCCGAACGGCTTGGTCAGATAGTCGTCGGCGCCGGCATCGAGCGCGACGATCTTGTCGTTTTCGGTGGAGCGCGCCGACAGGATCAGCACCGGCGCATTCGACCAGCCGCGCAGGTCGCGGATGAACGCCACGCCGTCCATGTCCGGCAGGCCGAGATCCAGCACGATCAGGTCGGGCTTGCGGGTACCGGCTTCGATCAGACCCTGCCCGCCGCTTTCCGCCTCGAACACCTGGCAGCCTTCTTCCTCCAGCGCGGCGCGGACGAAGCGGCGGATCTGTTTTTCGTCTTCGACGAGGATGATCTTGGCGGGAATCTCATTCATGGTCGGTCTCCGCTTCGAGCGCTTCGATTTCGATGCCCGGCGGCGTGCCCAGCGGCAGGGTGAAGGTCACGCAGGCACCGCCCTCCGGTCGATTGGCGGCGCGGATCGCGCCGCCGTGGGCCTCGACGATGGCGCGGCAAATCGCCAGGCCCAGGCCGACGCCGGGAGTGGCCGATTCCACCGCGCCGCGCACGAACATCTCGAACAGCACCCGGCGCTTGTCCTCGGGAAAGCCGGGACCGGCGTCGCACACCGTAATTTCGGCAAACGGGCCGGCCAAGCTTCCGACAATTTCGATGCCGCTGTGCGGCGGGGCATATTTGGCGGCGTTTTCCAGCAGGTTGCAAAACACCCGCTCGATCAACACCGCGTCGAAATCCAGCAACGGCAGATCGGGCGCCAGCCGGACCCGCACCGGATGGTCGGCGAGGCTACGCGATAACAGTTGAATGCTCGCGCCGACGACTTCCTCGACCGGCTGCCATTCCTTGCGCAGCTTGACGTGGCCGGCGTGGAGGCGCGCCATGTCGAGCAGGTTGGCAACCAGCCCGTTGAGGCGCAGCGCCTGTTCGCGAAGTGCTTCCGCCGATTCGCGGGCAGTCGCCGGCAAGGGTGGCTGGGTCAGCGCCAGGGAATCGGCCAGTCCCACCAAGGCGGTTAGCGGTGTGCGCAGGTCGTGGGAAAGCGCCGACAGGATTGAGCTGCGCAGGCGTTCCGAGAGCATCTCGACCTGGGTCGCCTGCGCCACTTCCACGTAATGCAGGCGTTCCACGGCAATCGCCACCAGCGAGGAGAGCGTCATCAGCAGCGGCTTGTGCTCCGCCAAGGCGTCGGGGTTGGGCGTGCCGAGGGCGGCCAGAATCACGCCGCGCACCCGCATCGGGGCTTTCAGCGGGAAATAAATGGCGCCATAGCCGTATCCGGAAAAGTTGTAATCCTCAATGGGCTGGCCTTGCCGATAAACGGTCAAGGCCAGGTTGGGTTCGATTTGGAAGCCGTTTTCCGGCGCGCTGGCCGGGACCAAGTGATTTTCCAACTCGGGCAATAGCAGCACTGCGTCGAGATCGAAATTCTCGCGCAGGAAGCGGCGCAGGGTCTCGGAAACCTGCTGGGCGGTTAGCGCCCCCGCCAGGTCGCGCGCCATTTCGTAGAGCGCGCGGGTCTGCTGTTCCTTGCGCGACGCCTGCTCTGCCTGGAGACGCAAGCCGGCGGCAAGCTGGCCGGTAATCAGCGCCACCGCCAGCATTACCGCGAAGGTCACTAGGTATTGGGCGTCGTGAACTGAAAACGAGAAGCGTGGCGGCACGAACAGGAAATCGAACAGGGCGACGCTGAGGAAAGCTGCCAGCACCGCCGGCGTGCGCCCGAAGCGCACCGCCACCAGCAGCACCGCGAGCAGGAACAGCATGACGATGTTGCTCAATTCCAGATAGGGGCGCAGCGGCGTGGCCAGCAGCGCAGTGAGGAGGCAGGCGGCGATGGCCCAGGCGTTGCCATGCTGCCCGAGGGGGGAGGTGCCGGGCCATCCCGGCGGGGCGCTGCTACCGTTACTCATGGGGGTTCTCCCGTATCACGTCTTGCTGCAAGTGTAGGTCCGCAAGGATAAATTCCTCGAAAATTGTCGGTGAAGCGGCATAAAAATATCGTAAAAATCCGCGGGATGGCGCTCTTCGTAAACGTGCCGATATGCACCGCGATGCGACACTTTGGCTGTCGCAGGTCCGACAATGCACTGGGGTGGCGCAGCCAAGATATTTCTGGCGTATCGTAAAACTCATGATATTTCATCTAGTTATGAAAATTTCCCGACTTGGCACAAGGGTTGCATTAAGGCTTGCAGGCAACCCTGCGGGGAGATTCAAGATGGTGACGATCAACGACACGACATTGCGCGACGGCGAGCAAACCGCCGGAGTAGCTTTCAGCACCGGGGAAAAGCTGGCCATCGCCTGCGCCTTGGCGGAGGCCGGTGTGCCCGAGTTGGAAATCGGCATTCCGGTGATGGGCGGGGCGGAGCGCGAGGGCATCCGCGCCATCGCCCGGCTCGGCCTCCCGTCACGCCTGATGGTGTGGGGGCGGATGTGCGACGAGGATGTGCAGGCGGCGAGCAATCTGGGCGTGCAGATGGTGAATCTGTCGATCCCGGTTTCCGACCAGCAGATTCATCACAAGCTGGGACGCGACCGCGCCTGGGTGCTCGACGCCATCCGCCGCTTCGTGCCGGCTGCGCTGGATAGCGGCATGGAAGTGTGCGTGGGCGGCGAGGATGCCTCGCGTGCCGACCTGGAATTTCTCATGAAAGTGGTGGATGCCGTAGCGGAGGCCGGGGCGCGGCGCTTTCGCTTCGCCGACACCATGGGGGTGCTCGATCCCTTCTCCACTTATGAGAAGCTGCGCAGTCTTCACGATATCGCCGACATCGAATTGGAAATGCATGCCCATAACGATCTCGGGCTGGCGACGGCGAATACCCTGGCGGCGGTGAAGGCCGGGGCGACCCATATCAATACCACGGTGAACGGGCTGGGCGAGCGCGCCGGCAATGCCCCGCTGGAAGAAGCGGTGATGGCGCTACGCCACCTCTACGGCGTGGAATGCGGCGTTAATCCGCAGCATTTTCCGGCGATTTCCGCGCAGGTGGCGGCGGCTTCGGGACGTAGCGTGGCGGCCAACAAAAGCATCGTCGGTGCTGCGGTATTCACCCACGAAGCGGGCATTCACGTCGACGGTCTGATCAAGCATCCGCTCAATTACCAGAGCATCGACCCGCGCGAAGTGGGGCGCAGCCACCGCCTGGTGTTGGGCAAGCACTCCGGGTGCAGCGCGGTGATCCGCGCCTATGCGGAACTCGGCATCCTCCTCGACAAGTTCCGCGCCCGTACCATCCTCGAACACATCCGCAGCTATGCCGAGGCCACCAAGCACGCGCCGGGCAACGAAGACCTGCAACGCTTTTATCGGGAAGCCGCCCCTGATGCGGTTTGTCTAACGGAAATCTGAAAGGAAAATATCATGAACATGCTGGCCCATATCCTCAAACCCCTGACTTCGGTGGAAGAGTTTCTCGAACATTTCAACATCGCCCACGACCCGGCGGTGATCCGCGTCAGCCGCCTCCACATCATGCAGCGTTTCCACCAATACCTGCGCCAGACCCCCGGTCTCGGCGAAATGGAGGAGATGGAAGTGCGCGCGGTGTGCCGCAAGCACCTGTCCAAGGCGTACCAGGATTTCGTCGAATCCACGCCGCTCAAGGAAAAGGTCTTCAAGGTGCTGCGCAACGCGGAAGGGGTGAGCACCATTTCGCTGAGCAGTCTGCGCGTCAATCTTTGAGAGCGCTCTCCGACGAACCGGCACTTCGGGTGCTGGATACGAATTAGGCGGGAAAATCGACAGGGGATTTTCCGTCGATCGCTCCGCTGCTTTAAACCGCCGTACCGATCAGCGTTCCCACCGCGGCGGTGACTGCCATCGCCAGCGCTCCCCAGAACGTGACCCGCCATGCCCCCTTGAGAACAGCGGCGCCGCCCACCCGGGCGGCCAGTCCGCCGAGCAGGGCGAGGAAGGCCAGCGAGGCGCCCGCCACCCAGGAAATCAGGAAATGCCCTGGCGCCGCGGCGGTTACGCCCAGCGGCAATGCTGCGCCGACCGCGAAACTGGCTGCCGACGCCAATGCGGCCTGGAGCGGGCGGGCGCGACCGTTTTCGAGGATGCCTAGCTCGTCGCGGGCATGGGCGCCGAGGGCGTCATGGGCCATCAATTGTTCGGCAACCTGGCGCGCCAGGCCCGGATCGACGCCGCGTTGCACATAAATCGCGGTCAGTTCCCGTTGTTCCGCCAGCGGATTCGTTTCCAGTTCGGCGCGCTCGCGCGACAAGTCGGCGTTCTCGGTATCGGCCTGCGAGTGAACCGAGACATATTCGCCGGCGGCCATCGACATCGCGCCCGCCACCAATCCTGCCACCCCCGCCACCACGATGCTCTCCCGGCTGGCATGGGCAGCCGCCACGCCGACCACCAGGCTGGCGGTGGAAACGATGCCGTCGTTGGCGCCGAGCACGGCGGCGCGCAACCAGCCGCGCCGGTCGATGGCGTGTCTTTCGCGGTGACCGCGCCGCCCTTTCATGGGCGGCCATCTCCTGCCATGCGGGACATGATCGAAGGAGCGGGAGAGTGAAGGTAGGCGGGGAGCATGGGAATCTCAGTCCGGATTCATTCAAATTAGGAGAAAAGGAGGGTAATGCAAAGCATCGGCGCGAACACGCTAAAAATTTCCCCCGCTTGGGTAAGGCAAACTATATTAATCAAGAGAAGCGCTATTACACCTTTGGATTGCCTGCCGCGAGGTCGACCTGATGAAATACAAGGACTACTACAGTATTCTAGGTGTCGGGCGCAACGCCGATGGCGCCGCAATCAAGAAAGCTTACCGCAAGCTTGCCCACCAGTATCATCCCGACGTCTCGAAAGCGCCCGGCGCCGAGGAAAGATTCAAGGAAATCGCCGAAGCCTACCAGACCCTCAAGGATCCCGAGAAACGCGCGGCTTACGACCAATTGGGCAGCTATCAGGCGGGGCAGGATTTTCGCCCGCCGCCGGGTTGGGAAAAACAGTTCGGCGATACGCGCTTTTCCTTCGAAGACCTCGATTTGTCGGATCTGTTTTCCGGGATTTTCGGGGGCCGTCCGCATGGCGGGCAGCCCGCCGGCAACATGCCGATGCCTGGCCAGGACTACGAAGTCACCGCCCACATCTCGCTGGAAGAGGCTTATCGGGGCACCCTGGTCGAACTCAATCTGAACGTGCCTGAGCACGATGCGCATGGCCGCCTGCATCGCGTGCCGCAAGCTTTCACGGCGCGCATTCCGCAGGGCGCCAGCGACGGGCAAAGGCTGCGCCTGCGCGGCAAGGGGGGCAAGGGGATCAACGGCGGGCGCGATGGCGATCTCTACCTGAATATCGCCCTTCATCCCCATGCCCTGTACCGGGTCAGCGGCCACGACCTGTATCTCGATCTTCCCCTGACGCCGTGGGAGGCTGCGCTGGGCACGTCGATCGAAGTACCTACCCTGGGCGGCCCGGTACGCCTCAAGGTGGCGCCGGGAACCCACGCCGGACAAAAGCTGCGCCTCGCCAAGCGCGGTTTGCCCAAACCGCACGACGGCGGCGGCGACCTATTCGCCATCGTCCAGATCGTGGTGCCCACCGTGTTGAGCGAACATGAGCGAAGGCTATTCAAGGAATTGGCGGATGTCTCGACCTTCAATCCGCGCGGGCACTTTACCCAGGAAAGGGAGGCCGGCAAATGAAAATCGACCTCAGCGAAGTCGTATGGCTGGACGAGCAGCAGATGGTCGGTTTTGCCGAACTGGTCGAGTCGTCCGGCCTGTCGGAAGCGGAATTGCGCGAACTGGTGGAAGACGGGGTGCTGGTTCCCCACGACCCGGATGTGCAGTGGACCTTCAGCGCTCGCTACGTGGCCACGGTGCGCGCCGCTACGCGTTTGCGCGACGATTTCGATCTCGCGCCGAATGCACTGGCCCTGACTTTGCGGTTTCTCGATCACATCCACGAACTTGAGGCGCAGTTGCGTGAATTGCGCGCTCAGTTGCCACAAAGGCGCTCCTAGGCCAACGCCAAATCGTGCGGCACGTCCACGTCCCGCAAAATGCCGGGATCGTCGGTTGCAACCGTTACCAGCCGCGCGTTTTCCCTGGCGAGCAGGCGGCGCGCGCCGGCATCGCCGTTCTGGGACAGTAGTTCGTCGCGAAACTCGGCGGCGATGCCTACCGGATGGCCGCGTTCCCCGCCGTACAGCGGGGCGCTCAAGGCAGCGCCACGCTGCAGTGCCTGGGCCACGGCGCGCACCGTCCCGTCTTGCATGAAGGGCATGTCGGCCAGGGCCACCACCCAGCCGCAGGCGTCCGGCCAGCGCTGTCCGCAATACGCCACGCCCGCCGCTAGGCTACGCGCCATACCTTGCGCGGCGTCCATGCAAAACGCGATTTCCACTCCGCTGGCGGCCAGCGTCACGGCGAGCGCCTGTTGCTCGGGGCGGACCACCGCCACGACTCGCCGACTCGCCAGTCCACCGAGCAGGCTGAGCGCACTGGTCAGGGCTATCGAACGACCGTTCGGCAGGTTGACCAGCAGCTTGTCGGCGCCGAAGCGCTGCGCGTAGCCGGCGGCGAGCAGGATGCCGGCCGGCGCGCCGCGCGGCTTCACGCTTCACTCCCGGTAGCCGGCCAGCCCGGTTGGGCGATGCCGTTCTTGATCGCGGTCATTTCGGCGGCAATCGCCACGGCGATTTCGGGCGGCGTGTGGCTGCCGATGGGCAGGCCGGCGGGGCCGCGCAGCCGTGCCACCTGGGACTCGCTCAAGTCGAAGCCGAGCAGGCGTTGGCGGCGCTT
>JAGXQV010000143.1 GCA_018336195.1 Sulfuricella sp.
CAAGGGTAAAGAAATGATTACCCGGCGCTTCGCCACCGTGGAACCGGTGTTCGGCAATATCCGGGGCAACAAGCGGTTGGATCGTTTCACCCTGCGCGGCAAAACCAAGGTCGATGGACAGTGGAAGCTGTATTGCCTAGTGCACAACATCGAAAAGCTGGCGCATCATGGCTATGGGATGTAACCCCCGCAGAACCGGGGATCACCGTCCCAAAGGTGCCACAAGCCGTGGGAGGCCGATATGAACGGCTTATTGCAGACAGCCGGGCAAGAAATGAGAAGGCACTCCGTTGCCCGGTATTTCGAAAAAAATTGCCCCGAAATGATCCGGGGAGATCAGAATCGGGTTTTTCTACAGCGTCGTTATGCGCCGCAGCAGGTCGCGGACACTCGATGATCGAAGATAAATGAAGAACCAGTACCGTGAATTGAATGAACTGGGCTGGAACGACTGGCTCGCGCAGCGGGCAGACTGCAAGCCAACGGATATCGTCGCCCGGGTTGCGGCGGTTGATCGCGATCAGTTGCTGCTCGTGGATCAAATCGGCCAATTCCGGGCAAAACTGGCCGGCAGCTTTTTGCACCGCCATGACCTGTCCCATGAGCTGCCGTGCGTAGGCGACTGGGTTTGTGTGGAGAAGCAGCCTGGCGAAGACTTCGGGGTGATCCACACGCTCCTGGAGCGCAGGACTTCGCTGCGCCGGAAGTCGGCTGGAAATGACATTGAGTACCAGATGATTGCTGCGAACCTGGACTACGTGGTCATCGTTCAGTCCTGCCACTTCGATTTCAACCTGAACCACTTGGAACGTTATCTCGTGATGGTGATGGAAGGCGGGGCCGAGCCGTACATCCTGCTGACCAAATCGGACTTGGTGGAGCCTGCGGTGCTGGCCGCGCAGTTGGCGGAAATACGGTCTGCCGGCATCACCGCGCCGATCGTGCCGTTGAGCAACGTAACGAGGGACGGTCTGGATGATCTCCAGCGGCTGCTGTTGCCCGGAAAGACCTATTGCTTCGTCGGATCGTCGGGGGTGGGCAAGAGCACCTTGATTAATCAATTGATTGGCCGCGAAAAGTTGGAAACGGGGGCCGTCAGCGGGACAGGCGAAGGGCGGCACACGACCGTTCGTCGCGAACTGATACGTCTCGACGGCGGCGCACTGGTCATCGACAACCCAGGCATGCGTGAATTCGGCATTCTCGGCGCGGAAGGCGGGATAGAGGGCAGCTATTCCGGCATCACGGCCCTGTCGTCCCGCTGCCGCTACCATGGCTGTAGCCATACCGGCGAGCCGGGCTGTGCCGTACTCGCCGCCGTGCATGCCGGCGAAATAAGCCAGGAGTCTCTTGATAGTTTTCTCAAACTCAAGGAAGAATCCGCGTTCAACGACATGTCCTATGCCGAGAAAAGAAAGAAGGATCGGGACTTTGGTCGATACATCAAGTCGGCAAAGAACGACTTAAGGAATAGGTAGCGTGTTCGTGTCGGCGCATAACCATCATTCGAGCGGACCTCGCGCGCGATAGTGCCCTCCCCTACCAATATTTTCATTTTTTGAGCGCGTTTTAGCGAGTCTACTTTACGTTGGGCGGCTTATCCCGTCATCGACTATGCTTCAATTTCCGCAAATGCCAGGAGACCGACATGCCAGACATTCTTCACCGAGTAGGAATTGCTGCACCCCCTGAGCGCGTGTATTCCGCCCTTGCGACGATTGATGGCCTTAGTCACTGGTGGGTCGTAGAAACCACGGGGAACGCGAACACTAGTGGCTCGATCAACTTTGGATTCTGCGAGATGGCGGTGATAAGTGCCGTGCCAAATGAACTCGTGCACTGGCGGTGTACACGCGGTCCTGATGAATGGGTTGGGACCGAGGTGATCTTTCACTTGGAGTGGAAGGAAAACCAGACATTCATCATCTT
This sequence comes from Sulfuricella sp., assembly GCA_018336195.1. Classification (GTDB taxonomy): domain Bacteria; phylum Pseudomonadota; class Gammaproteobacteria; order Burkholderiales; family Sulfuricellaceae; genus JAGXQV01. The sequence goes on from JAGXQV010000143.1 coordinate 1,930, forward strand.
CAAACATGCCAACTGGAAAGAACCCGTTGAGTTCATGCACCATTGCAGCACCAAGTGGGCAACCTTTTTGCTGAGTTTGAGGGATTGGCTTGAACGGGCCGAGGGCCGTCCAACGCCATATGACATTAAAATTCATGTTGGTGACTAAACTGCCCGTGGACATCGAGGCGCTAAACGGTTCGCAATGATTGAGCCGTCGCCCACCCCATCATTCCACCGTTGAGGGTGCAGCCCTCCCACCCTCCCGAACCGGACGGGCATGATCCCGAGAACGGAACTGCACGGGGAAGCGCTTGCTCCGCCTCAAACCGCCCCGCAAGACCGACGTAAAGCGCCCCTAACCGAGCTTTTCGAGTCCGTCGTCTACAAGCCATAGTGACGAAAAAAAACCGCCGGTGTTGGCCGGCGGTTTTTTCTTAATACCCAAACAGCGTTTACTTCACCGGCTGCTTGAGCTGCTCCAGGATCGCCGGATTTTCCAGGGTGGAAACGTCCTGGGTGATTTCTTCACCCTTGGCGATGGCGCGCAGCAGACGGCGCATGATCTTGCCGGAGCGGGTCTTGGGCAGGTTGTCGCCGAAGCGGATTTCATCGGGCTTGGCGATCGGGCCGATTTCCTGGCCGACGTGGTTGCGCAGGTCGGCGACGATCTTGTGCGCTTCCTCGCCTTCCGGACGGTGCTGCTTGAGCACCACGAACGCCACCACGGCTTCGCCCTTGATATCGTGCGGCTTGCCGACCACGGCGGCTTCCGCGACCAGCGGATGCGACACCAGCGCCGATTCGATTTCCATGGTACCGAGGCGATGGCCGGAGACGTTGAGCACGTCGTCGATGCGCCCCATGATGGTGAAGTTCCCGGTCTTGGCATCGCGCACTGCGCCGTCGCCGGCGAGATACAGCGAGCCGCCCAAATCTTCGGGGAAGTAGCTCTTCTTGTAGCGCTCCGGATCGCCCCAGATGGTGCGAATCATCGACGGCCAGGGGCGCTTGATCACCAGGAAGCCGCCCTTGCCCCATTCCACCTCGTGGCCGGTTTCATCGACCACGGCGGCCATGATGCCGGGGAACGGCAGGGTGCAGGAACCCGGCACCAGCGGCGTGACGCCGGGCAGCGGGGTGATGACGTGGCCGCCGGTTTCGGTCTGCCAGAAGGTATCGACGATCGGGCAGCGGGTTTGTCCGACCACGTTGTAATACCACATCCAGGCTTCCGGGTTGATCGGCTCGCCCACCGTGCCCAGCAGGCGCAGGCTGGAGAGGTCGTGCTGGGTGGGCAGGTCGGAGCCGCACTTGATCAGGGAGCGGATCGCGGTCGGCGCGGTGTAGAAAATGCTGACCTTGTGGTTCTGGATCATCTTCCAGAAGCGGGTGGCATCCGGGTAGGTCGGCACGCCTTCGAACACCACTTGCGTCACGCCCATCGCCAGCGGGCCATAGGTCACGTAGGTATGGCCGGTGATCCAGCCCACATCGGCGGTACACCAGAAGACGTCGCTGTCCTTCACGTCGAAGGTCCAGCGCATGGTATTCATGGCGTGCAGCAGGAAGCCGCCGGAAGAGTGTTGAACCCCCTTGGGCTTGCCGGTGGAACCGGAGGTGTAGAGCAGGAACAAGGGATGCTCCGCGCCGACGTAGACCGGCTCGCAGGTATCGGGCTGGCCTGCGACGATGTCGTGCCACCACACGTCGAGGTTGGCGTTCCAATCCACGGCGCCGCCGGTGCGCTTGTACACCACGACTTTCTGGATGGAGTCGCAGCCGTGCATGGTGAGGGCTTCGTCCACCGCGTGTTTCAAAGGCATCGCCTTGCCGCCGCGGAACTGGCCGTCGGAGGTGATCACCAGCTTGGCGCCGGCGTCTTCGATGCGCTCTTGCAGGCTCTTGGCGGAGAAGCCGCCGAACACCACCGAGTGGGTCAATCCCAGACGGGCGCAAGCCTGCATCGCCACCACTGCTTCGATGCTCATCGGCAGGTAGATCACCACGCGGTCGCCGACTGCCAGGTTGAAGGTCTTCAGACCGTTGGCGAACTGGCACACGCGGTGGTAAAGATCTTTAAAGGAAACCTTGGTGACCGTGCCGTCGTCCGCTTCGAAGATGATCGCGGTCTTGTTGGGCTGGGTGGTCAGGTGACGGTCGAGGCAGTTGGCGGAAACGTTCAGTTCGCCGTCCTCAAACCATTTATAGAAGGGTGCGTTGCTTTCGTCGAGGGTCTTGGTGAAGGGCTTTTTCCACACCACCAACTCGCGCGCCAACTTGGCCCAGAAGCCTTCGTAATCCTTATCGGCTTCCGCGCACAGCGCTTGGTATTGTTCCATGCCGGATACCGTGGCCTGGGCCTTGAATTCCGCGCTGGGCTCGAACACCCGGATTTCATTCATTACCGATTCGATATTCGCCATTTTCTCTCCTCACTGGAATATTTGCTACGATACGATTCAAAACAAAACTGGGCGATGATAATGCTTTTATTCGCCGCTTTCCATACTGCACGGCAATCTTATATAAGATAAGTCTTACACACCCCTTACAAATTCAGGACACTCCATGAATCCCACGCAAAACCATGCCGTGATCGCCGCTGCCCTTGAACTCAGCCATTTTGCGCGGCGCCTGGCGCAAGGCAGCGCAACGCTGGCGGACGACCTCGCCGCTCACCTGGAGGAAGCCTGGACACCCGCCGCGATGCGCGCCGCTCTCGAAGCAGCCGCCCCCGCCGACGAAACGGCGCTGAAAAAGGCTCTGCGCGTCCTGCGCAGCCGCGTGATGCTGCGCACCATCGTGCGCGACTTGGGCGGCCTGGCGGACTTGCGCGAGGTGATGGTCACCGCCAGCAGCCTCGCCGAAATCACCATCCGCTTTGCCCTGGAAAAACTCGACGGCTGGCAACGCGGCATCTACGGCACGCCCTTCAGTGAGGACGGCCTGCGCGAGCAGGATTTGATCGTGGTCGGGATGGGCAAGCTGGGCGGCTATGAACTCAACGTGTCGTCGGACATCGACCTGATTTTCGCCTTCCCCGAGGAAGGCGAAACCAGCGGCCCGCGCAAGACCAGCAACCACGAGTACTTCGCCCTGCTCGGCAAAAAACTGATCCAGGCGCTCAACGACAACACCGAGGACGGTTTCGTCTTTCGCGTCGACATGCGCCTGCGCCCCTACGGCGAAAGCGGGCCGCTGGTCGGCAGCTTCGCCATGCTGGAGGAGTATTACCTCACCCAGGGCCGCGAATGGGAGCGCTACGCCTGGATCAAAGGGCGCCCCATGGTAGGCACCCAGTACGGAGAACTGGCGGCGATGCTGCGTCCCTTCGTGTTCCGCAAGTACCTGGATTTCGGCGCGTTCGCCTCGATGCGCGAATTGCACGGCCAGATCAGGCGCGAGGTGGCGCGCCGCGACATGAGCGACAACATCAAACTGGGGCCGGGCGGCATCCGCGAAATCGAGTTCATCACCCAAGTGTTCCAATTGATCCGCGGCGGCAAGGAAGCCGCGCTGCAAACCCGCTCCACCCTGGAAGCGCTGGACATCCTGGAGGCGCGCCAATTGATGCAAGCGGACGCGGTCGCCGAGTTGCGCGCCGCCTATTTCTTCCTGCGCAACCTGGAACATCGCCTGCAATACCTGGAAGACGCGCAAACCCAGACCTTGCCGACGCGCGAGGAGGAGCGCCGGATGATCGCACTGGGCATGGGGTACCCCGATTACCCGGCCTTCCTGGCGGCGCTCGACGCTCACCGCGGCAAGGTGACCCGCCATTTCGAGCAGGTTTTCGCCGCCCCGCAAAGCTCGCAGGATAGCCACCCGCTGGCGGGGCTGTGGCAGGGTTCCCCGGATGAAGGCGAAGCGCTGGAGACGCTCGGCGAACTCGGCTACCGGCAGCCCGGCGAGGTCTGGGAACGCCTTGCCAAGATCAAGCTCAGCGGGCGCTACACCCAGTTGCCGGAAAGTAGCCGCGCCCGTTTCGACGCGCTGATGCCGCCGCTCATCCAGGTTGCCGGGCAATATCCCAACCCCGACGCCACCCTGGAGCGCATCCTCAACCTCATGGAAGCCGTCAGCCGACGCGGCGCCTATCTGGCCCTGTTGCTCGAATACCCACAAACCCTGGCCCAGGTAGCACGCCTGGCAAGCGCCAGCCCGTGGGTCTCCGACTACCTCACCAAGCACCCCATCCTCCTCGACGAGTTGCTCGACACCCGTGAACTTTACGCCGCACCCGACTGGGACAAACTGAAAATCGAACTGGAAAAGCAGTTGAACGAAGTCGCCGACGACACCGAACGGCAAATGGACGTGCTGCGCCACTTCAAGCAGGCCCAGGTCTTCCGCCTGGTCGCCCAGGATTTGGCGGGCGCCCTGACGGTGGAGAAGCTCTCCGACCATCTCTCCGGACTCGCTGACCTGATCCTCGCCGAAGTCCTGCGCCATGCCTGGATGGGCGTGCGCAACCGGCACCGCGACGAACCGTGCTTTGCGGTAATCGGTTACGGCAAGCTGGGCGGCAAGGAACTGGGCTACGCCTCCGACCTCGACATCATTTTCCTCTACGATGACGACGCGCCCGAAGCGCCGGAAATCTATGCCCGTCTCGGCCAGCGCATCAATACCTGGCTGACCAGCTTCACCGCCGCCGGAGCGCTCTACGACACCGACCTGCGGCTGCGCCCGAACGGCGCTAGCGGCCTGCTGGTCAGCACCGTCGAAGCCTTCGAGGAATACCAGAAAAACCAGGCCTGGGTATGGGAGCATCAAGCACTGACCCGTGCCCGCTTCTGCGCGGGCGACGCCGGAGTGGGCGAACAATTCGAGCGGATCCGCCACGCCGTACTGATCGCCCCGCGCGATCAAGCAGCCTTGAAAAACGAGGTGATCGCGATGCGCCAGAAGATGCTCGACGCCCACCCCAACCGGAGCGGCCAGTTCGATCTGAAACACGACCGGGGCGGCATCATCGACGTGGAATTCCTGGTGCAATACCTGATCCTTGCCCATGCCGCCGCCCACCCCGAACTAACCCGCAACAGCGGCAACTTGGCGCTGCTCAAGGCGGCTGGCGAAGTGGGCCTGATCTCCACCGAATTCGCCGAACTGTGCCGCACGGCTTACCGCGAATTCCGCAAGCGCCAGCACCAGTTGCGCCTGCAGGGTGCGGAATTCGCCCGAATCGATACGGACGAAGCGGATAGCTTCGCTGCGCCGGTCAGGGAACTGTGGGACAATGTCTTGGGGCAAGACAAATCCCCGGCAAATCTCGATAAATAAGCGCCGCTTATGCCAGCATAGGAAAATTAGTTGGCATATCGGGTTGCGATTCGAGGAATTTCGATTAGAATTTTTGCTCCTTAAATGGAGGAGACAAAATAATTATGGAAACGTCAGGACTCGCAGCAACTATCTCATGGTGGGGTTTCGGCCTCGGCCTGGTATTCGGCTTCATTGCCAACAAGAGCAACTTCTGCACCATGGGTGCGGTATCCGACATCGTCAACATGGGGGACTGGGGGCGTATGCGCGCCTGGTTGTTGGCCATCGCCATCGCGATGATCGGCACCAATGCACTGGCCTACCTGGGCTACATCAACCTCGACAAAACCATCTATACCGGCGCCAGCTTCCCCTGGCTGGCCTACATCGTAGGCGGCGCGATTTTCGGCGTCGGCATGACGCTCGGCTCGGGTTGCGGGAACAAGACCCTGGTGCGCGTCGGTGGCGGCAACCTGAAATCGGTGGTGGTATTCATCTACATGGGCTACGCCGCCATGCTGACCTTGAAAGGCATTTTCGGCGCGTTCCGCGTCAAAGTGCTGCAAGCCCCTGCCGTGACCCTGCAACTCGACCATGGACAGACGCTTCCGGAATTGCTCAGTGGAATCGGCGGACTTGATCCGAAAACCATGCTGCTGGCAGTGACCGCCGTAATCTCCCTGGCGATCCTGATTTTCGTGTTCATCGATCGCGAATTCCGCCAACATCTCGACAACAACCTGGCCGGCCTGATCCTCGGCCTAGTGGTAGTCGCCGGCTGGTACGTGACCGGCCACATGGGGCTGGCGGAAAATCCGGAAACCCTGGAAATCACCTATTTCGGCACCAACTCCCATCTCGCCGAATCGATGTCGTTCGTCGCTCCGACCGCCTATACCATGGAATACTGGGCTTACTGGACCGACACCTCGACGGTGATCACTTTCGGCATCGCCACCGTGTTCGGGGTCGGTATCGGCTCCTTCATCTACTCGCTGATTACCAAATCCTTCCGCTGGGAGCATTTCTCCTCGTCACAGGACATGTTCCGCCACATCATCGGCGGCACGCTGATGGGGTTCGGCGGCGTCACTGCCATGGGCTGCACGATCGGACAGGGCATGACCGGCGTCTCAACGCTTTCATTGGGTTCGATTCTGGCTTTCGCCTCAATTGTCGCCGGCGCGGCAATCACCATGAAAATCCAGTATTACATGATGATGCGCGAAGCCTGATCGGCCTCACGAATCTCAACCATCGAAAGCCCGCCTCGCGCGGGCTTTTTTTTGCTCTCCGCTGGAAAGATTCAACATAATCCCGACTTATAGCGCCATAAAAAATTAGACATTCTAAAACTGCTAAACCTCTTATAAGATGAACCCCTCTTTCATGTCGGATATCCCCTTACGACAATGCCGAATCGCTTCAAAGCGCTGTTGCTGTTCTGGCTCTTCCTGGCTCTGCCTCATGCAGTCCAGGCAGCCGAAGCGATCAACTTCAATTTCACCGATACCGTAGGCAAGCATTACCAACTTTCCGACCTCAAGGGCAAATGGGTATTGGTCAACTTTTGGGCTCCCTGGTGCCCCCCCTGCTGGAAGGAACTTCCCGACCTCAACGACCTCCAGAAAGCCCGCCGCGACATCGTCGTCATCGGCATTGCGATGGACTACAAGGACGAAGATTCGGTGTTATACTTGCTCAAAAAACACAAGATAGATTTTCCGGTAGTTATGGGGGGAAAGTCGCGCGGCGACAACAATCCGATCAAACAGGTCGGTCCGGTTCCTTTTTACCCCACCTCTTATTTATATGCCCCCGACAACCAGATTGTCATGGTGAAAATGGGCATGGTCGACCAGGACATGGTCAACCACTTCATTTACGACTATATGCAGGACAACGATTTGAAAAAGTGGAATTAAGTTTGCATCAATTCAAGCACCCGCAGAGGTGTAGCGGTTTTTTTATCAATAATCCATCCAAAAAAGGAAGAGACAAATGAATCTGAAAAAGTCCGTTATTTCCCTTACCGTTGCTCTCTGCTGCCAAGCCGGCCTGACCTATGCCGCCCCCGCAGTTCCGGACACCGCCGCCATGACCAAGACCACCACCGACATGGCCAAGTCCACTGCCGACTGGGCCAAGTCCTTCTCCGACCCGAAGATGATCGAAGGCATGACCAAGATGGCCGATCCCAAGATGATGACGCAATGGATGACCATGATGGCTGATCCCAAGATGATCAACGCCATGATGAAAATGGCCGATCCCAAGATGATGGATCAATGGATGAAAATGGCCACCGATCCGAAAATCATGGAATCCATGATGAAAATGGCCGATCCCAAGATGATGAATCAGTGGATGGGCATGATGAGCGATCCCAAGATGATGGCCTCCATGATGAAGATGGTTGATCCCAAGCTCATGGAAGGCATGATGAAGATCGCCACCGATCCCAAGATGATGGATTCCATGATGAAAATGGCCGATCCCAAGATGATGGAAGGCTTCATGAAGATGGCCACCGATCCTAAGATGATGGATTCCATGATGAAAATGGCTGATCCCAAGCTCATGGAAGGCATGATGAAGATGGCCACCGATCCCAAGATGATGGATTCCATGATGAAAATGGCCGATCCGCAGTTGATGAACCAGTGGATGGGCATGGCCACCGATCCCAAGATGATGGAAGCCATGATGAAAATGGCCGATCCCAAGATGATGAACCAGTGGATGTCCATGGCCACCGATCCCAAGATGATGGACTCCATGATGAAGATGGCCGATCCGGCAATCATGAATTCCTGGATGGGCATGATGACCGATCCCAAGATGATGGAATCCATGATGGCGATGGTCGATCCTAAGATGATGAATCAGTGGATGGCCATGATGACTGATCCCAAGATGATGCAATCCATGATGCAAATGGTTGATCCGAAGATGATGGGCCAATGGATGGGCATCATGACCGATCCGAAGATGATGGATTCCATGATGAAGATGATGGACCCCGCCATGATGAGCAACATGATGTTCGCCATGATGTCGATGATGAACATGGGCGTGAAATCGATGGACGACATGAACAAGGGCGTCGCCAAGAGCGCCGGCTCCATGAGCAAGTCCATGAAACCCAAGGCCAAGGCCAAAGCCAAGCCGGCGGAAGCCAAAGCTGCTGACGCAAAATAATCAGCTAGTTTGGCAAAATACGGTACTGACGGGTTCGCCCGTCCGTACCGCTGAGCACTTCTCCCGGAACTAGCAAGGATTGAGTCATGCGTAACCTACTCAGCAAACTGTTGCTGCTCGCCGCGACCATCAGCTTCGCCGCATCGCCGGCCTTGGCCGCCGACGCCCCCAAAGGCGACGCTCCCAAAGCCGCCGAGCAGAAAGCCGACGTCGCCAAGGCAGATGCACCCAAGGCAGCCGCCGGACAAATGCAACTGCCGTTCTTCACCATGCCGCACGTCCCCAAGAAGGACATCGAGCCCAACACCGTGTCGGAAGGCATCTCCAAGGAAGCCAAAACCAAGGCGATCCAGAGCATGATGATGGCCAATCCGCTGTCCATCCGCGACATGATGGGTCTGATGACCTACAAGGTCAAAGCCAAGCCCGGGGTCAGCTTCGACGATGTGGTCACGTCGATGAAGCTACGCGCCAACTTCCACAATTACAAATACGTGGGGCACAGCCCCATGAGCAAGGATGTGGAATCGATCACCGGCAAACCGTCACCGCGCGTCGAAGTCTTCAGCTTCTGCGACTCCGTGGTGGCGCGCCGCCTACTCGACTACGCCCCCGAGTTGATTGCCTTCCTGCCCTGCCGTATCGCAGTTCTGGAAGACGCCAAGAAACAAATCTGGCTGATTACCATCGATTGGGATATCTCCTGGGTCGACTACAACCAGAACCCCAACAAGATGGACGCCGACCTCTACAAAGAAGCCAAACGCATCCGCGAAGTCATGGAAGACATGATGAACGCCGGCGCCAACGGCGACTTGTAAGAGTCCGCGACACCTGCCTGATTCAAGCCTGCCTTGTGCAGGCTTTTTTTCGCCCGCCGCCCGCCCGCCATCCCAGCTATCTCATGTCATTTGCCGCGGCAATTCGGTATTATTGACCCCCTGTGGAATGCCGGGCTTCCGCATTTCCCGAGCTTCTCCTTATCCGAATTCTGCCAGGACCGCCGCCATGACACTGATCCGCCAGGAAGACCTGATCGCCAGCGTTGCCGATGCGCTGCAATACATTTCCTACTATCACCCGCTCGATTACATTCAAGCCCTGGGCAAGGCCTACACCCAGGAAGAATCGCCCGCCGCCAAGGACGCCATCGCTCAGATCCTCACCAATTCACGAATGAGCGCCGAGGGGCGCCGCCCACTCTGCCAGGATACCGGGATCGTGGTGGCTTTCGTCAAGATCGGCATGAACGTGCGCTGGGAAGGCGGCCAGAACCTCTCCGACGCGATCAACGAAGGCGTGCGACGCGCTTACCTGCACCCCGACAACGTGCTGCGCGCCTCGGTGCTGGCCGACCCGGCCGGTGGACGCAAGAACACCCGCGACAACACCCCGGCGGTAATCCATTACGACCTGGTGCCCGGCGACAAGGTGGAAATCACCGTTGCCGCCAAGGGCGGCGGTTCGGAAAACAAGTCCAAGTTCGTCATGCTGAATCCTTCCGACTCCATCGTCGAGTGGGTGATGAAAACCGTGCCGACCATGGGTGCCGGCTGGTGTCCGCCGGGGATACTCGGCATCGGCATCGGCGGCACCGCGGAAAAAGCCATGCTGCTCGCCAAGGAGTCGCTGATGGATCCCATCGACATCCACGAACTGAAGGCGCGTGGCCCCGCCAGCCGCATCGAGGAATTGCGCCTGGAGCTTTACGACAAAGTCAACGCGCTGGGTATCGGTGCGCAGGGCTTGGGTGGACTCACCACCGTGCTCGACGTAAAGATCAAGGATTACCCGACCCACGCCGCCAGCCTGCCGGTGGGCATGATCCCCAACTGCGCCGCCACCCGCCATATCCATTTCACCCTGGACGGCAGCGGCCCCGCCGTGCTCACCCCGCCGAACCTGGACGACTGGCCCAAGGTCGATTGGCAGCCCGCCGCCGACGCCCGCCGGGTCAACCTCGACGCCGTCACGCGCGAGGAGGTCACCACCTGGAAACCCGGTGAAACCCTGCTGCTCTCCGGCAAGCTGCTCACTGGACGCGACGCCGCCCACAAGCGCATCGCCGACCTCATCGCGAAAGGCGAACCGCTGCCGGTGGACTTCACCGGACGCTTCATCTACTACGTCGGCCCGGTCGATCCGGTACGCGATGAAGTGGTCGGCCCCGCCGGCCCCACTACCGCCACTCGGATGGACAAATTCACCGACATGATGCTGGGAAAAACCGGCCTGATCGGCATGATCGGCAAGGGCGAACGCGGCCCCGCCACCATCGCGAGCATCAAGAGCCATCGCGCGGTCTACCTGATGGCGGTGGGCGGCGCCGCCTACCTGGTCGCCAAGGCGATCAAGGCTTCAAAGGTGCTGGCGTTCCCCGAACTGGGCATGGAAGCCATCTATGAATTTACCGTGGAAAACATGCCGGTCACGGTGGCCGTCGATAGCCAGGGCGAATCGGTGCATGAATCCGGTCCCAAGGAATGGCGCATGAAGATCGGCAAAATCACCCTCGCCGCAAAAGCCTAGCGGATGGAAAACGCGCTCAAGGACACCCTGCAACTCCCCGCCCAGACGGTTTTCTACCGCCTCCTGCGGCGCCCCGCCCTACCGTCGCGCCGCCTCCTGTTGCTCCACGGCGGCGGGGTGGCGGGCAAGCTCACCTGGGGAGGAATCCTCCCCCACCTCGAACACTGGGACGAAATCCTGGTTCCCGACCTGCGCGGCGGCGGCAAGACCCACTACCCCGACCACCACGACCATAATTTCGTCGCCGAGGAGGTGGTCGGCGACCTCGAAGCCCTGCTCGACCATCTCGGCTGGACGGAATTCGACCTCGGCGGCTACTCCTTCGGCGGTCTGATCGCCATGCTCCTCAAGACCGTGCGCCCGGCGGCGGTGGGCAGCACCTACCTGCTTGAACCGGCCCTGTTCGGCAAGATGAGCGACGCCGAAACCGTAGCCAGCCGCGAACTGATGCTCCACGCCGCCAAGCGTCTGCGCCAACTGGAATACGTCGACGAAGGACTGCAACTGTTTCTCGATGCGGTCGCGCCGAATCGCAACCGTGGCTCGAAAAACGAGGAAATCGTCCGCGGCCGCCTTGCCCACCGCCCGGCGGGACTGGCCTGCGCCATCGAATGCGTGTTCGAGGCGAGCCGTCGCCTCGACCGCCGCGCCCTGGTAACCGCCCAGCACGACGTCAGCGCCTTCATCGGCGAACGCTCCCACCCCGAAGTCTATCGCCTCTGCCAGGACATCGCCGCCTCCCGCGACGACTGGCACTGCCACCTCATCCAGGGTGCCGACCACGCCCTGCCCTTCCAGAAACCGGAAGCCATCGCGGCATTGATTAATGCCACCCGCGGCATTTGATTGTTGGCGATGGGCGTAGCGAAGCCCAACATCCATGCCTTGCGCTTCTCAGAAGGCTGAAAAACGCCCCGAAACAAATATGACTTCCAATTAATATTAATTCAATATAATCTCCTCCATAGGCATTAATTTCAATTAATATTAATCAAAAGTCATACCATGCAAAAGGTGCGCGATGGCTTTATGTTCCGCAGTCTGGAAACCGAACGCACGCGGAACACCCTCGCGGAGGGACGCAGCGTGTTGATCGTCGGATTGCGGCGTATTGGTAAAACCTGGCTGATGGGCGAAGTCGGCGCCCGTCTGGAAAACAGTGGACGTGAAGTAATCTGGCTGGATGTGCAAGACCTGCCCGAACCGGGACATTTTTACCTGGAATTGCTGGGCGCGCTGCCGAAGGGCTGGCGCGAGAGATTGATTAGCGCAATCGCCCACACTCGCACCATGCCGACCCGCTTGTTGAACGGCATCCGCGAACACATCGGAAAGTTCTCGGTCGCCGGCCAAGGAGCGGAATTTCGCCAGGGATTGGCCGACTACGCCGGGCCACTCTCCTCCGCCATCGAAGAAATCATTGCGCAAGGTGGGCCATTACCCATCCTGGTAATCGACGAGTTACCGTTTTTCCTGGAAAACCTGCTGGAACGCGGCTACCCCGCCGAAGAAATCCGCCGCTTGCTCGCCACCCTGCGGTCTTGGCGCGAAAAGGGCCTGCCGATGTTGATAGGCGGTTCGATCAGTCTGGAGCACCTCCTGGAAAGCATACAAGTGCCCCGCACCGTACTCGGCGGGCTAAAACCCATCCGCGTCCACCCCTTCACCCTCGACGAAGCGCGTCAATTCCTGCTCGCGCAAGCCTCTGAACACGCCCGGACCATGCTCGACGAAGCAAGCTGCGACCTGATTCTGGAGCACATTCCCGATCACATCCCCTTCCTGCTCCGGGTCGTACTCGACAATTTCCATGCCGTCCATGTCCAGAAGGAACTCGAAGCCTTTCTCGCCAACGACGTATTACCTGAAATCCACCGCAGCTTTTTCACCCAATTCGACGAACGCCTGAGTTTGCGCTTCGATGAAAGCGAACAACAAATGGTCAAGCGCCTCCTCGACTACCTGTGCAAGACGGGCGAAGCCAGCCTGACCGATTTCGAAAACCTGCCCTTGCCCCACCCCGGAAAACTCGGCGCGGTGCTCGCCAAAATGCAACTCGACGATTTCGTAATGGAGACACCGCAAATGCGTTACCGTTTCTCTCTCGAACTGCTCAGGCGCTGGTGGTGCGGACGCAGGGGAATCAAGGCATGAACAACCCCAACTGGATCGCCCGTTTCAATCCTTACCAGATGGCGCCGGAGACCGTGCGGGCGCTCGCCGTTGGGCGCGAAGCCTTGCTGGATCAGGTGCTCGGCGATATCCGCGCGCGCCTCGACGGCAAGGTGCCAGATCGCCACCTGCTGCTCACCGGCCCGCGCGGCGCGGGAAAATCCTATTTCCTGCGCCTGCTGGAAATCGAATTCGCCGAAAATTTCAGCGGCACCGCCACCTTCGTCCTGCTCCCCGAGGAACAGCCCAATTTGTTCGGCGTTGCCAACTTGGTTGCCAACATCCTCGAACGGCTCGGCGACATCCCGGAAAGCGGCCTCACCAGCACCTGGGAAGAAGACGGCGAGGAAACCACCCAAGCCCTGAGACGGCTCATGGCGCGCTGGCAGACACTACATCCCGAAGCGCGGCTGCTGGTGATCGGCGTGGAAAATTTCGATGTCGTGCTGCGCGCCGCGTTTCCCGACAAGGCCCGCGAATCGGTGCTGCGCAAAATCCTGCAAAATGAGCCGCGCCTGATGCTGGTCGCCACCACTCTCGACGACGCCTTCGACAACGACAGCGGCAAGCGCCTCTTCCGCAATTTCGTCCACCTCCACCTCGCCCCGTGGACGCCCGACGAACACACCACCTACCTGGACAAGCGTGCCGAACTGGCGAAACGCCAATCCACCAGTGCCATGCGCGGCAAAATTCGCGCCTATGCCCGCTTTACCGGCGGCAGCCCGCGCATCGGCGCAGCACTGGCCGATTTGCTGCTGGAAGAAACCGACCTCCACGGCGCGGCGGTCAACCTGCAAACCCTGGTGGACGACCTTACCGACTATTACCGCAACCTCTGGGAACGGGTTCCCCCCAACAGTCGCAAACTCCTCGACGCCCTGATCCGCCAGGGCGAACCGTGCTCGCAAAGCGCCCTCGCGGCGCGGGTCCAGGCCCAGCAGAACCAGATATCCCGCGCCTTCCAATGGCTGCGCGACATGGGCTACGTGCGCGAAATCGCCGAAAAGACCAAGGGCCGCGACAAGCTCTACCAAGTCGGCGACCGCCTGTTCGTGCAATTCTACCGGATGCGTTACATCCACCCCGGCGCCCCCACGCCGCTGGTCGCGATGTCCGACCTACTCGCCGACCTCTACGATTCCCAGGAAAAACTCGACGTGGCGCGCAAGCTCATGACCGACGGCCATGCCGACGATGCCTATTTTTTGAACTGTCTGGGGCTAAGGGATTTCGCGGTGGATGAACGCAAGTTGCCGGCGGGGAGCCGGACGCCGGAACGGGTGGCGGCGTTGCACGAGTTGCTGGTGTTGAAGTCAGTGGGCGGGATGACGATATCCGAAAACATGGCCTTCTTCACCGGCCTGCTCGACCAATGCAAGGACGATGCTTCCTTGCAGCGTGCCTACGATGATTTGCTGGCGGCGTTGGCGGCACGGATTCCCCATGGGAGCACCGCCGAAATTGGAGCAGAGTTGGTAGCAGATCTAGATAGGACTGACCTTATTGCTTGGCCGCAAAAAATGTTTATTGCGCATTTTATGGCTACCGCTCCGCGTACAGAGCGATGGGACGAGGGGGGGGAATTACTGGGGCATACTCTGGATGTGATTCGCAAAGTCGAGACTGCACTTGGCGCTGGCGCAAATAACAAGAAAATGCTGCCCAATCGGGAACCACTATACCTTCCTTTCGTAGCCCAAATAATCTGGTTTGTAATCCTTGAGGAAGGCGGGGCAAAAAACGCTATTGACTTGACACAAAAGGTCGAACCAGCGCTTCGTGAACAATTGGGGAAAGAGACGCTGCTGCAAGCAACCTCGCTTGGATTGCCAAAGTATTTTGAAACCCAACAAGTCTTTGTCAAGGAAGCCATCCTCTACTGGCGAACTTTTGGCAATGAGCGGCTAGCCGTTGAATGTCTTGATTATCTTGGCATCGAATTGATCCGTCATAGTTGCTTTGAAGATGCGATCACGGTATTTCAGGAAGTTTTGTCACTGTGTAAGGAGACGAACTCAGTGCTTCTGGTGCCGCTTGCCGCTGGCTCTATTGCGTATTCCCACTTACTGCTTGACGAAACTGACAAGGCTTGGGGTGTCGCCGATACTCTTCAATGGAGAAAAAGCAACCATTTCTTCATTGCGGTACTCACCATGGCGAGCGCCATTCCTCGATGCGCCAGCATAAACAGCCCCGCCCAGGCGTTTTCCGTTGCGATGTCGTTATTGGAAGGACTGGCTGCTCGTCGTAACCGCTTTGCCCACATCGAAGTTCTAAGAGGAATCTTTGTGGTTTTCTTGCGCCTTCAACTAGCCATCCCTCTCTTCCGCGACATCCTCGCGGAAGCCACCACCATATTCGGCGAGCCGTTCGCCCCGCTGGCGCGGGTTTTCACAGCAGCACTAGACTATCTGCAACAAGGCGCCGTACGCGAAGACTGGCTGGCACGCCAGGATCCGGATTTGGCGACCACGGTGCGCGCCATCCTTGAAGAATCCGGCTTGGTCGGGGAGCGCTTGGCGGACTATCCGCTTTAGCCCGGCACGCCCTACCCCAAGCGTTTGCCGCTTCGCAGCAACTCCAGGAATGCTGGAGCGGGCAGCGGCTTGCTGAAGTAAAACCCCTGGATTTCGTCGCAGTCTTCCTGACGCAGGATCGCCAATTCTTCGGGGGATTCGACGCCTTCGGCGATGAGGTGGAGATTGAGGTCGCGGCCCATGCGGGCGATGGCGCTGACCATGGCGGTGGCCTGTTTGGAGGTGTGGACATTGCGCACGAAGCTTTGGTCGATCTTGAGGGTGTCGAGCGGGAGTTTCTTGAGATAGCTGAGCGAGGAATAACCGGTACCGAAGTCATCAAGGGAAACCTTGACCCCCATTTCGCGCAGACGGGTGAGGATGGCGTTGCCCTGGTCGAGGTCGCGCATCAGGACGCTTTCGGTGACTTCCAGTTCCAGCCATTCGGGCGGCAAGCCGGATTCGGCGAGCGCGTCGGCGAGCAGCGCGGTAATGTCGGAATGGGTGAACTGGCGACCCGACAGGTTCACCCCCATGCGCAGGTCGGTATAGCCTTGCGCGCGCCACGCCTGCGCTTGGCGGCAGGCGCTGCGCAGCACCCATTCGCCCAAGGGGGCGATCAGCCCGGATTCTTCCGCTGCCGGAATGAATTCGCCGGGCGAGACGAAGCCGCGTTCCGGGCTTTGCCAGCGGATCAGCGCTTCCATGCCGACCACCCGGCCTTCCTTGAGACTAACCTGGGGCTGGTAGTAGAGAACGAATTCATCGCGCTCCAGGGCGCGCAGCAAGGCGGTTTCCAGTTCGATACGACCGGTGCGGGGCAAGTGTTTGTCGGCGCAAAAGCGCCGCCAGCAGTTGCCCCCGAGCAGGATCGATTCGTCGGCAGCCAGGCTGGCATGGCGCGCCAGGGTGTCGATATCGGTGCCGTCTTCGGGATAGCAGGCCACCCCGATGCTGCACGACAGGTAAATCTCGCGGCTGCCGACATGCAGGGGCTGGGCCGCCGATTCGAGGACGCGGGCGGCGGTCGCGTCGGGCGTCGCAGAGGGAATCAGGGCGAGCAGTTGATCGTAACGCGGACGGGTGAGCATCCCTTCGCCGCTGGCTTGGCCGAGCCGCTCGGCGAGCGAGCGGAACAGGCCGGCGGCTTCTTCCGCCGGTAGATTGGCGAGGATCGCGTCGAGGCGGTCGGGGCGGATTGCCACCACGGCAACGCCGACGCCCATTCCCAAGGCATTTTCCAGCACTTCGGCGAAATTCTCGCGCAGCGACATGAGGTTGGGTAGGCCGGTGACGGGGTCGTGATACAGGTAATACTGGGCTTTTTCCTCGGCTTCGCGCACCTGTTCCTGGTAGACCTGGGTCAGGCTTTCCTGGCGGTGCAGACGGGCCTGCACGGTTTCCAGCACTTCATTGCGAGAAAAGGGCTTGACCAGGTAGTCGTCGGCCCCCAGGTTCATGCCGGTGCGGAAATCGCTGCGGTCGGCCAGCGCGGTGAGAAAGACGAAGGGAATCGAGGCGGTTTCCGGTTTTTCACGCAGGGCGCGCAGCACGCCGTGGCCGTCGAGCACCGGCATCATCACGTCGCTGAGGATCAGATCGGGCTGCTCGGCACGGGCAACATCCAGGCCGACCTGGCCGTTTTCGGCGGACAACACCTGATAGCCCTCAACCCGCAGCATCATGGCGAGATTGTTGCGTAACGGCGCTTCGTCTTCGATCACCAGAATTTTTTTCATATCCCTCCCCAACGCCTAATTCAGTGCCAACTCCGCCAGGGCGATGTCGTCGTGTTGCGGCTGATTGCCCAGGTACCCGGCAATGGCCTCATCGATCCGCGCCATGCGGTCTTCCTGATGAAAAAAAGCCGCGATGCTGTCCCGCAGACGTGCCATCCCGAACATCTCGCCGCCGGCGCCGTGGCTTTCCGGAATGCCGTCGGAGCAGGCGTAAGCGCGGCTGGCCGGCGGCAAGTCGAGATGCTCGAAGTGCCATTCGGCGTCCTCGACGACCCCCAGCGGCAAGTTGCGCGACGGCGCTTCGCCGAGATGCGTGCCGTCCGGCCCGAACAACTGGATGGCCGGCATCCCGCCGTTCCACAAGGTAAAGCGGTGCGCCTCGGGATGGCTCTCGATCAACACTGCGGCAAGGAACATCCCGGCCGGCAGGAGGCGTTTCAACACCCGGTTCACCAACCCGAGCAATTCCGCGAGATTGGCGTCGCGCGCGATGCCTTCGTCAAAGACCCGCGCCACCGGCAAGGTGGCGATTGCCGCGGTCAGGCCATGACCGGTGGCATCGCCGAGCAGGAACACGGTGTTGCCGTTGGCGCGGCGCCGCGCCAGCAGGAGGTCGCCGCCGGCAATTTCGCGGGGCCGCATCAGGCACGCCAAATGGGGAATGTCCGCAACGCCGGGATCGACGAAGTTGGCGACCAGGCGCTGGGCTTGGTCGATCTCGTGGCGCAACTGTTCGCGGGAGTGTTCCAGCGCGGCGGTTTCACGCCGGCGCGCCTGGCTTTTATGGAGGCGCGCCGCCACGGTTTGCAGGACGTCCTCGCGGGTAAAAGGCTTGGTCAGGTAATCGTCGGCCCCCAGCGCCATGCCGCTGCGGAAGTCGCTTTTGTCGGCACGGGCGGTGAGAAACACGAAGGAAATCCCCGCAGTCGCCGGCTCGGCCTGCAAGGCTTTCAGGACGCCATGCCCGTCGAGGCGCGGCATCATGATGTCGCACAGCACCAGATCCGGCTGCTCGGCGCGCACCAGCGCCAGGCCGGCCTCGCCGTCGGACGCCATGCGCACCTCGTGGCCCTCGATCCGGAGCAGCATGGCGAGATTGTTGCGAATCGCTTCCTCATCCTCGATAACGACGATTTTCGCCATTTCAGTCTTCCCGCGACACCGGCAGGCGCACCGTGAAGCGGGTGCCCTGCCCCACCGCGCTGGTTACGCCGATGGTGCCGCCATGCAGGTCGACGGCGTGCTTGACGATCGACAGCCCCAGCCCGGTGCCGGAGATGTTGCCGACGTTGCCGGCACGGTGGAAGGTTTCGAACAGGCGCTCCTGGTCTTCGGCGGGAATGCCGATCCCCTGATCGGCCACCTCGATTTGCGCGACGTCGGCGCGGCACGTCAGACTGAAAGCGATTTCCCCGCCGTCAGGCGAATATTTGATGGCATTGGAAAGCAGGTTACCGAAGATATGGTGCAGGAGTTTTGCATCCGCGGGCACTTCCGCGCAGCCCGCTTCGGCGCGGAATTCCAGGCGCTGGGTGGCGGAAAGGTGGCGCTTGAATTCGTTGGCCAGCCCGCCGCAAAACTCGTTCAGGTCGAGCGGGGCGGGACTGAAATGCATTTTGCCGGCCTCGACCCGCCCGATTACCAGCACGTCTTCGAGCAGGCTGGTCATGCGGCCTACCGCCATCTGGATGCTGTGGAGGATTTCGGCACGGTCGGCGGGACTGAGCTTGTCGGCGTAATGTTCGAGCAGTTCGGCGGAAGACAGGATGGTGGACAGCGGGGTACGGAATTCGTGGGAAGTCATCGACACGAATTTGGATTTCAGCTCGTTGAGTTCCTTCTCCTTTTCCAGGGCGCGGCGAATTTCCTCCTCGGCGCGCTTGCGCTCGGTGATCTCCACGAAGCCCCCGACCATCGCCTCGATGGTACCGTCCCGGTCGTAAATCGGGGTCACCGCCACATCCACCCAGACCACGCTGCCATCCTTGCGCAGATAGCGTTTTTCCATACGGGTAGCGGAAACCTGTTTATCCATCAGGCGCCCCATGTTCTGCTGGCTGGTGGGCCGTTCTTCGGGATGGGTGATGTCGAATATGGTCATGCCGGCAAACTCTTCCACCCCGTAGCCCAGCGTCCTCGCCCAGCAATCGTTGACTTCGAGAAAGCGCCCCTGGGGGTCGGCCAGGCTCATCGCCACCGCCGCATTGTTGAACATGGCATGGAAGCGCGTCTCGCTGTGGAGCAAGGCATCCTCGGCGTCCTTGCGCTCGGTCACGTCGCTGAGGAAATTCAGGGTCGCCGGCTGTTTTTCCCATTCGATGGCCACCGCGCTGATCTGCAGCCAGCGCCTTTCCCCGTCGAGGCGCAGTACCCGGAACGTGTAATGGTTTTCCACGGTATCCCCGGCCAGCCTCCGCCGGTAATTCTCAACGATGCGGGGACGGTCGTCGGGATGGATGAATTCGATGAATGGGGTGCGGTAGATCTCTTCGAGCGGCCTGCCGATCAGCGCCACGCACTTGGCGTTGGCGAACTTCAAGCACGGCCCCTGCGCCACCGCCAACCCTTCGTTGGCGTATTCGACCACCAGCCGATACTTCTCCTCGGACTGGCGCAGCGCCAGTTCATAACGCTCGCGTTCGGCGATTTCGGCGGTGAGATGATGATTGGCGGCCTGCAATTCGGCAGTGCGCTCCTCGACGCGCCGCGTCAGGTCGGCGTTGAGCCGTTTCACTTCCTGCTGGGCTTCGATCAGGCTGGTGATGTCGGTCATCGAAAACACGTTGCCCAACTCGGGACGCTGCGGATCGAAAGGCGCGCCGGTCACCAGGGTGGGAAACACCTCGCCGTTGCGACGGCGGTAATAGACCACGTGAGGCTCGGCGCGGGCGCGTCCGGCGGCGTCGTAAATCGCCGTCCTGGCCGCCAGGAATTCCGCCTCGGAGGGGAAGAACGCCTGCATCGACACGCCTTCCATCTCCTCGCGCGTATACCCTACCATGTGGCACCAGCCATCGTTCATCCAGTGGAGGTGGCGGTCGCGCACGTACAGCACCGCCCCGGTGGTCACCCGCATGATCGCCTGCTGGAGCGACACGACGCGCTGGAAAGCCTCTTCCGCCAAGCGCCGCTCGGTGATGTCGCGGCCGATCACCACCACCCGCGACACCTCGCCCTGCGCGTCGAAAATTACGTTGGACTGGGATTCGATAAAGCGAACGCTGCCGTCGGACAACATGTAGCGGTATTCTTCGCGTGCGCCCTTGCCGCTTTCCACCACCCGCTGGAATACCGCGCGGATACGCTCGCGATCCTCGGGATGGATGGCGTCGAAAGAATACTGTCCCGGCACGATCCGCTCGTCGCCCAGCACCCGCCGGTACGAGCGGCTGTTGAAAAGGCGTCGGCCCTCGCGATCCAGGACCGCGATGAGATCGTCGATATTCTCCTCGATCAGGCTGAACACCTCCTCGCGCGCGCGCATCTCGCTCTCGATGAACTTGCGCACCCCGATATCCTGCCCCGTCGCAACCAGCGCTTCGAGATGACCGGGTTCGGCAAACACCGGCGTCACGGTGAATTCCACCCGATGCGCCGCCACTTCCGCCTCGAAACGCACCTTCTCGCCAGCCATGCACCGCGCCACCTGGGCTTCCGGCGCGTTGTCCGCCTTCCACCACGGCAGTTCGGTGAAACGTTGCCCAGTCACCTGCGCCTGGTCCAGCCCAGACAGAAACAGGGTGGCGCGATTCACGGAGGCCACCATCCCATCCGGCGTGAGCACCATCGACAAGCTGGCGGAATAATCGAAAGCAAGACGCAGAAAACGCGCTTGGTCGGCAGGGGGAAATGATGCGCTGGAAGTTGAATCGGGAAACATCACAATAACCACACTATGACAGTGTTCTTATTCTAACAATTTTCCCTGCGAATCACATAATTACATTTCCCCACGCCGTTCGAGACGGATTGTGAAGGCGGATTTTCCCCATCCACTCCCTGCTGCGAAGGCGCGAGTGCACGCAACGCCCCCGCCTTCGCTCCCTGATTCGATATCGCCGTTATGCCGCGAGCTTGGCGGCAATGCCCGCGACGTGCCGCCCCTGGAAGCGGGCGGCTTCCAGTTCGTTCGGGCTGGGCATGCGTTCGCCCTTCCCGCCGGCGATGGTACTGGCCCCATACGGAGAGCCGCCGGTGATTTCATCCAGGCGCATCTGCCCCTGGAAGGTATAGGGCAACCCCACCAGTACCATGCCGTGATGCAGCAAGGTCGTGTGGAAGCTCAGTATCGTCGACTCCTGTCCGCCGTGTTGGGTGGCGGAACTGGTAAAGACGCTTCCCACCTTCCCGACCAGCCCGCCCGACATCCAGAGATGCCCCGTGGCATCGAGAAACTGGCGCATTTGTCCGCACATATTGCCGAAGCGGGTGGGCGTGCCGAAGATCACCGCGTCCGCGCTGCCTAATTCCTCGACGCGACAAACCGGGATATGCGCGATCGCCTTCTGCGCCTCGACGGCGCCCATCTTTTCCAGCACCTCGGGGGGGAGTGTTTCCGGCACGCGGCGCATTTCCACCACCGCGCCATCCACGCTTTTCGCCCCTTCCGCAATGGCCTCGGCCATGCGGTGGATATGACCATACAGAGAATAGTAAACCACTAGGATTTTCATTTTCTTACCCTCCATGTCGCGGGTTGACCAACTAATCGGATAACCTCGCCTAGTACGCCTGGAAGTCCTTCTGGAACTCGACCTTGTAGGCTTTCTTGGCATCCGTTTCGGTAATGTTGATGACGAACCTCAACCGGTCCGGCGGTGCGATGGCAAAGTCGCCGATGTAGTAGGTAGCGCCGCCTTCGGTGATGCTGCGTATTTTTATGTCGTGCAATTGCTCAACCATGTTGATGACCGTAGCGCTGACATTGGCACCCACATGTTTGAGTTGACCGCCGTCACTGGGCTGGGTAAGCGCGATCGTGAGCATGCCGCGCAGATTGCTGCGCTTGATGCCGTAAGCCTTGGCCATGGCGGGGGAGAGGGTGTCGGTCGTGATGACGTTGTAGTTCACGTCGACATTGCCGAATTTCTCGATCTCGGCGTAGGCCGGGACAGAAAGCATCAACAATGGGAGCAGGAACAGGCGAATAAAGGTTTTCATTTGGCACCTCCTTCTTCTACTTGTTGGCTTTGATTCGACAAGCATGGCGGGCGGCAAGTTCAAGAATCAGGCTGTGCGGGTTCGGATAATCTCGGCAACCGGTTTTTTTGCTGCCCCTCCACCATTGCCGAAACATCCCTGTAGCGCACAATATCGCTTCTTTGTTTGAGGCGGACCCAATATGCGCGAACCGGTGCGGCGGGCACGAAAATAATACGATTTAAGTGTCCCGTTTTTTAAAAAATTGGCGAACTATTGTGCGGCAGAAGCGGCTCTTGGCTGTCAATCAGCAAGCACTATTTGACGCAAATCACGCAGCCTTGCGCATTACAAAACGGGTACGGATTTCATCGAAGGGTACGCAAACGCCTTCATTGCATTTCTCGATCAAACCGATCTCCAGCAAAGCCTGAACATCGCCATGAACATTCTTGAAATCGCGGCGCAAGCGGCGCGCCAACTCGTGTTAGCGCAAAGTAGTAATGTCCCCTAAGTTGCTAAACTCAGCTTCTGTAAAAACCAGAGGCGGGCGGCATGATGATGAGTCAGAAAGAAGCGAAACCGGCGCAGGTGATGGAACAACTGACGGCAGGCAAAATTACCAGAAACAGGCCGGGAAACTGCTTGCGGTGAGCGTGCGTCAGATAAAGCGTATCGTCAAACGTTACCATGCTGAAGGATTGCCTGGCGTGGTCAGCAAAAAGCGCTGCGTCCCCTCAAACCGGAGGCTGAGCGAGGAAACGAAACGGCTGGCCATTGACCTGGTCGGCGCGCACTACCGCGACTTTGGCCCGACGCTGGCCGGCGAGAAACTCGCTGAGCGGCATGGTCTTGGCTTGTCCGTCGAAAGTACCCGCCAGCTGATGATTGCGGCGGGGTATTGGCGGCCCCGGAAAGGCGCCAAGGCGAGCGTCCACCCGATGCGCGAGCGCCGAGCGCGACTGGGGGAATTGATCCAGATCGACGGTTCGCCGCACGACGGTTCCAGGGGCGAGCCGAACGCT
This sequence comes from Sulfuricella sp., assembly GCA_018336195.1. Classification (GTDB taxonomy): domain Bacteria; phylum Pseudomonadota; class Gammaproteobacteria; order Burkholderiales; family Sulfuricellaceae; genus JAGXQV01. The sequence continues at coordinate 25,504 of JAGXQV010000143.1, forward strand.
GCACGTTGCTGGTGTTCATCGACGACGCCACCGGGCGGCTGATGCGATTACGCTTTGTCCCCACGGAAGGCACACTGGAGTATATGCGCGTCCTGCATGACCACATCCTCGCCCATGGCCTGCCGATGGCACTCTACAGCCACAAGCACAGCATCTTCCGCGTCAACGCCCACGGGCGGGGGGAACGCCTGGCGCCGTAGCCGTGCCATTTGGTGCGGCTCGGTTCATCCCCACGGGCGGGGGGAACACTGCTTCTGGTTTTTCCCGGTAAACCCGGAATCCGGTTCATCCCCACGGGCGTGGGGAACACGTAATGCCGAGGTCTCCGCCAGCGCCAACTGTCGGTTCATCCCCACGGGTGTGGGGAACACTCCTCAAAATCGTCTTGCTGATGCTTAATTTCCGGTTCATCCCCACGGGCGTGGGGAACACGCGACGACGGGGTGCTACGTTGAGCCGAATAGAGGTTCATCCCCACGGGCGTGGGGAACACCACCCGCAGTTGATCGTTTCGGAGGCCGGCGCCGGTTCATCCCCACGCTCGTGGGGAACACGCTATCCAACTCAGAGTTGGTTCCGTCCTGAGCGGTTCATCCCCACGCTCGTGGGGAACACGTATTCGGCCAATTCCAGCGCCTGGGCGCGGTCGGTTCATCCCCACGCTCGTGGGGAACACGGCAAAAAGGTGTTTATCCCGGCGTCCCTGATCGGTTCATCCCCACGCTCGTGGGGAACACACATACTATCGGGGTACCACTGGCTGTATAACCGGTTCATCCCCACGCTCGTGGGGAACACGGAGTGTCCTGAATTTGTAAGGGGTGTGTAAGAGGTTCATCCCCACGCTCGTGGGGAACACTCAATAACTACCGGGAATTGCGCCGGATGTAACGGTTCATCCCCACGCTCGTGGGGAACACTCGCATGGTGTGGTAGCAGCAGTCGACGACGGCGGTTCATCCCCACGCTCGTGGGGAACACTGATACCTGGATCGCACCTCTGGATGTCGTTTCGGTTCATCCCCACGCTCGTGGGGAACACCGTGCCTCGACGCGGGGTACCGCCCGCGCCCTCGGTTCATCCCCACGCTCGTGGGGAACACGTACGCGGTAATCCTTCATAAAGCGTGATAGGCGGTTCATCCCCACGCTCGTGGGGAACACTTGGGTGTCGATGTAGACGATCATGGGTTCCCCGGTTCATCCCCACGCTCGTGGGGAACACAACGCCAGCCGTATTTGCGCAGCGCTGACATACGGTTCATCCCCACGCTCGTGGGGAACACATCGGCATCGGCTGTGACCGCTGCGCGGCCATCGGTTCATCCCCACGCTCGTGGGGAACACGCGTGACGGAAGCCGTGACGCTCCTCAATCACAAGGTTCATCCCCACGCTCGTGGGGAACACGATAAAAGCATCGTGGTACTTGATGAAGCTGGCGGTTCATCCCCACGCTCGTGGGGAACACGGTGTTGAGCCACGAATTCGCCACCCCGGTTGCGGTTCATCCCCACGCTCGTGGGGAACACTTTACACGCGGGCCGGGCATTACGTCTGCCCGCGGTTCATCCCCACGCTCGTGGGGAACACTGCAAGGGAGAGGCGGAAATGCTGGGGTCTTCCGGTTCATCCCCACGCTCGTGGGGAACACCGCTGCGGCGATCAGCATCGCATTACCAATTGCGGTTCATCCCCACGCTCGTGGGGAACACAGCTGCCTATCTAGCAAGCCTTGATTGAATATCGGTTCATCCCCACGCTCGTGGGGAACACTAGCGCACCCGCCGTGCAGGGCATGGGTGGGACGGTTCATCCCCACGCTCGTGGGGAACACTGCACCCGCCGCACCCGTCCATCCAGCCTATCCGGTTCATCCCCACGCTCGTGGGGAACACGAGCCAACATTTCCAGAGCTTGTGCAAGCCTACGGTTCATCCCCACGCTCGTGGGGAACACCAGCAAAACCTCAATCCCAACCTGATTTCCGGCGGTTCATCCCCACGCTCGTGGGGAACACCTGTCGGCGATGCGCTTGCGCGCGGAGATTTCCGGTTCATCCCCACGCTCGTGGGGAACACAATTACCTCCTCTCCGGTAATCGCGCTGACGGCGGTTCATCCCCACGCTCGTGGGGAACACACCAGCGCCGCCGGAAAACCCGGTTGCACACGTCGGTTCATCCCCACGCTCGTGGGGAACACATGCGGCCCTCGCCGCCGCCGGCGTGAAGCGGCGGTTCATCCCCACGCTCGTGGGGAACACAATTCCAACACCGTCGGCAGGCGCGGGGTGTTCGGTTCATCCCCACGCTCGTGGGGAACACACTATAAATCCGTTGCCAATCGGGAAATTTCCCGGTTCATCCCCACGCTCGTGGGGAACACTTCTTCAAACTCTTCGAAAGATTCTTTACTTGCGGTTCATCCCCACGCTCGTGGGGAACACATGACATATGGGATGGTGCTGCCGATATTATTCGGTTCATCCCCACGCTCGTGGGGAATACAAAACGGGAAAGAAAACCATCCTCCATCATCCCGGTTCATCCCCACGCTCGTGGGGAACACGTTATGGCTATATTACGTCATGGCCCGCAATGCGGTTCATCCCCACGCTCGTGGGGAACACTCACCAATTCCATGAATTGCTGGCGGCTTTCCTGGTTCATCCCCACGCTCGTGGGGAACACTTGGTGCCGCCAATCCGTCTACATACTGTCCGCGGTTCATCCCCACGCTCGTGGGGAACACACCAATTCCTTCCCATTGATTTAAAAAAGAAATTGGCGACAGTGGATTTCCACCGATTTTTGCGTTGCCGAGTGGGGGCTATTTTCCCACTTCAATTCCGGATTGTTAAGGAGCTTTTTCCTTGCCTTCGTCGGGCGGGAGGAAGGAGACGAGTTTGACGCCGTCCATTTCCACGGGGATGCGCCGGTTGGCGCCCAGGGTGATGAAGTCGAAACCCGCTTCGTTATTGGTTCTCCAGGCCATTACGGCGTTGCCGTCTTCGATGCCTTCCTCGACCTGGCTCCAGATGTGGTCACGGACTTTGGCGGAATAGTTGCCGACGTAGACGCCGGCGCGGATTTCCAATAGCCAGATGGCGAGCCGTCCGCGCAAGCGCGGCGGGCCGTTTTCAAGAACGATGACCAGCATCGCCGATGCTTTCGGGGTTGGGAATGGCGGGGCCGACGCTGTCCTCGGGCGCTTCGGGCGGGGCGATTTCCCCGGCAGCTAGGATGTCCTCGATGGCCGGGATGATGCGCTCCAGCAGGCGCGATTGGCGGAAGATGTCGCGGCAGGCGAGGCGCACTTGCTGTTCGGCGTTGCGCGGCTGGCTGGCGGCGACCTTGAAGGCGACCGGGACGATGGTGTCGAATTTGAAAATGTCGGCGATGTCGTAGACGAAGGACAGCGGCTTGCCGGTGTGGATGAAGCCCACCGCCGGGGCGTATCCGGCAGCCAGCACCGCCGCTTCGGTGACGCCGTACAGGCAGGCGGTGGCGGACGACAGGCAGCGGTTGGGCAGGTCGCCCTTGTCCCATTCGCTGGTGTCGTAGTTGCGGGCTTTCCATTCCACGCCGTATTGCTGGGCGAGCAGTTGGTAAAGACGGCGCACCCGCGCGCCTTCGATGCCGCGCAGTTGTTCGACGCTGCGCCGGGTCGGCGGCTCTTCGCCGAAACGCAGGGCGTACATCTTGCGCACCACCTTGAGCCGCAAGTTCTCGTCGAGCGCCAGCCTGGCCTGGTAGAGCAGCCGGTCGGCGCGCGCCCCGCCGGGCTGGCCGGAGGAATACAGGCGCACGCCCGCTTCGCCGACCCACGTCAGCAATGTGCCGACCCGCGCGGCCAGCGCGCAGGCGGCATGCGAGACGCGGGTGCCGGGTTCGAGCATCAAACAGGCGACGCCGCCCACCGGCAGATGAGTGCGCACGCCGGATTTATCGACCACCACGAAAGCGCCGTCGAGCACATCGAGGTGGCCCCGTTCCACGAACACCACGGAGAGCCGTTCCTTGATGGCGATGGGTTTGAGGGGAGGAAGGAGGGTGGGCATGGCTAGCGGTCAGGCGTCGCCTGATTTGCGCTGAAGCAGGCGGCTGGCGTTGCGCAACTTGCGAACATCGAATTCCGGCTCCGTGTCGGCGAAACTTTCCAGCGGGTTCAGACGCTCAAAAAACGCCGTGGCGTCGGCGACCGGAGTTTGCCGGATGGCGGCTTTCCGGGGGTGGTGCATGTCTCGCTCCTCTTGTGTTAAGTAATAGCAGTTCTTAGTTTTGAGTGTTTAGTGTTGAGTTGTGGAATGCGCTTCGCGCCTGATTCAAATCCGACGCGCTTTGCGCGGCGACATCAACTAAACACTCAACACTAAACATTCAAAACTGTTTTTGCCTTTCACTTATGCAGGTTTTCATACGTTGTGGTGAAGCATCGTCTGTCGGCGCAGGCCGAAACTGCGGCCATTGGCAGGGGGGCCACCTTCCCCATGCTTATTCGCCGGAAGCTGCCAACGCGGCAGCAATGATCTCCCCGCTCAGAAAGTAACCGGAGGCTGCAAGCACTTCCAACAGCGGCTTAACCAGCGGAACCAAGCCCTTGCGTTTCGCCAGAACCAGCACACCCACCGTGCCGATCACCGGTATGTCGGCATTCTTCACAATTTTGCGCCCTGCTTTATCCTCCATCAGAACGCCGCAGCCAAAGTCGATGGCTACCGCAATCGCGCTCGCCTCGCCGCCATCAATCTTTTGTGCGTAGGCAGAAAAATCCGGCGCGGCACACAATACCAACTGCTTCTTGTCCACCGCTTCCCGAATCAACGGACTCTCGGGAAAATCCACTCTTCCGGCACACTCGGCAAATACGACATCGGTCACAAACACACCGTCGAAAATCTGCGGCAACAAACCCAGTTGATCGAGACGGGAAAACGCGATCAACGGGCCGGCATCCGCAATGACGATCTTATTCAAAGGCCGCCAACTCCTGCTGCAACTCTTCCTTGCCGTAACGCACCACCGGAATTTTCAGCGCGCCGAGATAGTCGATGAATTCGCCCTGCGGCATCCCGGAAAGCTTCGCCGCCTTGCCCAGACTAATCACTTCATCGTCAAAAAGTTTAACGGCCAGTGCCACGCCCACCCCTGCCTTGAGCAAAGTTTCATCAAACGGCACCGCCACAAATACCGGTTGACCATGTTTGGTCACGATGGAGAGCTTGCCCGCCTCGGCATCGCGGATCAGTTCGCCGGTGCGTTCGCGTAAATCGCGGACTGTAAAAGCGTCCATGGCTTACCTGCCTTTCAAGTAATTGTGCTATCAAATGGTAGCACAATATTTATGGGCGTCGCACCAGCAGCAAGCCGCAGCCGAAGCTCTTGGCGTGGCCCAGCCCGTTAAATAGCGCCTGTTGGAATAATTCGGGATCGGTCACCAGCAACTCCCCTGAAAAATCCACTGTACTGAACTGAATAAGGTGTCCGCGCTTGCCTGCCTTACTTTGCTCATAGGCATCGACTTGTACCTTGCGTTGCGGTTCATCGTTAACCGTCAGCGCGATTTCGAAGCCATTTCTTTTCGCCACCCCGTCAAGCCATGCTGCGCAATGTTCTTGCACCAGTTCATACAACAACGGCTTGTCGCTGCCGTCTTTCCAGTCCTTCCATTTTGCTTCCTGGCTGTGCCCGTGTTCAGCCAGCAACTGTTTTTTGGCTTGCATGACGACATCGTGGCGCCGGGATTTTCCATCGGCACTTTTCCTGGTGATCACCGGGTTGGCGCGAAGCTGGAAAGACAAGTGTTGGCCTGCCTGCAATTGCGGATCATAGCGGCGGCTTTGAACCTGCCACGCCTCGCTGAATGCCATGGGTGGCCGTTGTGACACCACGTAAAAACGCGGCATCTGTTCGAGCTCATGACGGCGAAAAACAAAATCGCGCACCTGATCCGCACTGCTGGGGAAGAACTGCCACAGCCACTGGTGCTCGGCATAAGGCGATTGAGCCAATTCATGCGCGGCTTGCCGCAACAGATGTTCTTCCGGGGTAATGACGCTGAAATACATGGCTTTTAGTCCTTAACTAGCAAGGCGATATGTTCGCTACGGTCGGCAAACTGCCAGCCTTGGCGGGTAATTACCTGGTCTTTGCGGACGATGCTCAAGTCGCGTTGCACGCCGATGGTTGAGCTATCATCCGAACCGAAATCATCGCCCCAAGCTATCTTGTTAAGCGCTAGACCGGTTGGCAGCGGCTGCTTGGGGACGTGTTGCAGCCACAGCGCCGACAATGCTTCCTGGTAATCCGAAAATGCCGCGCTGATGGTGTCGGCACTCACGATGCAGGGATGCAAAGGTGCCGCGACAGGGCAGGACTTGCGCCCCAGATACAGCACAAATTTGGGGATTTTCAACGCCTCGGCCAACTGTGCCAAAGCGTATGGCGCATTCGCCAGCATTTGTACCGCCACCAAAGAGGCAGCACCTTGCCGATAATCACGGCTCGATAAAATGGTGTTGAGGTCTGTTTTCGGTAACGACAATTCGTCCCGCCGCGTCGCGTGGGGGCGCTTTTTCAGATCGGTGCGGCTGGGTACTTGCGCAGTGTGATAGTCGCGCATGAGCCGCCCCTGGCTCAATACGCCCACGGCCAGGCGATAGCCCGCCCGCAACGAGGCTTGTGCCCCATCATCGTCCCGATCCACGCCCAATGCCGCTCCCAGCAAGCCGTGCAGGGCGGACTGGCTCGGATATTCCGCGCTGGGCCGATATTCACCCACGGCCACTTCGCCCCACGAGGACAAGGGGGCTTGCAGTTGGAAAATCAAGGTTTCCATGGCGGCTATTCCACTATGAAATCGGCAATCGCACTCAAGCTGCCTTCACCCGTTTCCACGTTGAATTGCGCGCTTGCTTCGGCGCAATCGCCGTAAACCGCATTGAAATTGTTGCGTCGATCCATCAATGCCTTGATGGCGCGGGTCATGGTGTCCTCGCCTTTTTTAGGATGGGGTTTGACCGGCCTGAGAAAAGCTTGCGCCAGGCTGCGTGGCTGTTGGTCGCCTTTTTCAGCCAGCACAAAACCGGCATAGGCGCGCGAAGCGAAGCTGTTTTGCTTGCCGGTCGGCGACACCTTGGTGACCGCTTGCATGAAGGCATTCAAGGCCTTGTGCGTCAATTCGGCATCGCCCCCCAGGTTTTCCTGCAATAGCTCGCGGTTGATGCAGATATACAAATAAAACACGCCCGCGCCAAAACCCAGTTCGCCGATATGCGCGGCACCACGGTCTTCCTCGCCGGTATTGAGGTCATCGACGGCAATAAAATAATCGTCTTCGACGGCGGCTTTATGCACGGTGATGGCATGTGCCACCTGGATGGCTGCTTCGGTATTGAAAGCCGGCGATGAAGCCAACATCCGGCCAAACATCGCGATATCCACTGCGGTATGTTGCTTGCGCAACAGCTTCAAATCGTCCTCTGTCGGTGCCGTATCAGTTGTCGCCAATTGGCTCACCAAGTCGGCAATCGCCTTTTCTTCTTCCGGGCTAAAATGCACCAATTGTTCAACGTGCAGGTCTTCATTGTTTTCGGTCTTCTTGTCGGATTTCAATTTGCCAAACTGGTTGGCAATTGTTTTTGCCCATTCGCGCGCATTTTTCTCACTGACGCCCTGCTTGATCAGCGCCTGATAAACACTGATACCCTTTTCCTTGGTGCGTGTGCCGATGTGCCCTTTCAATTCAGACTCAAAAATGTCAGAAGTGCGCCAGGCTCGCTTCAAGCTTTGCGAAGAAATGCGCAAACGGGTGCAATCGCCGATCACAGCGGTCTTTGGCCGTCCGGTATCGTCGCGATTCAGGTTTGAGGGGGGATAGCTGGTGAGGATATGCAATTGCACGAAGCGGGACATGGTTTTCTCCTGGGTGGTTTTTCGTAAAGAGTCTGTTTGGGAAATCAGGCGGGCTGCTTGACCGGCCAGCGGTAGCTGTAAGCCCATTTCTTCCTGGTGTCGTCATTCCACCAATAGACATCGTGCGCCAGTTGCTCGATGCTGGCTTGATAGCCGATCAAGGGCAGGATGCGGCGCAAACCGACAAACAGATCAGCGGTAGTCTCGATCTTGAGCAAATCGCGAAAACGCAGTTCCGACACCAACGGCTTGTCGCCGGACAGCTCGGACATCTTGACGGGCAGGCGTTGCGTGTCTTCGGTTTTGACGCTTGCCAACAATCCGGCAATGGCGGCCAGCTTGTCTCTTTGCCATTCACCGGCATTTTCAGGCCAGGCATTGCAGGCCAGCAGGTAGCGGTAAAAACGCTGATAGGCGTCGCTTAACGCCACGGCATCCAGCGTTGCGCAACGCCGCAACACGGCCCGACTGGCGCGGTCGTCTTCCAGCCCTTGCCACCATTTGTGCAACGTCTTCCCCAAATGGCTTTCTGCGTTCCAACTGATTTTCTCTTCCATGATTCGGCCCTTTACAATGACAATTGAGCTTGTGGTGCAGCGGATAATTTGGCTTTCTTGCCTTCTTTGGCAGGCTTGCCTTTTTTCTCGGTCACCGGCAAACGCAAGATGGTTTTAATTGCATCGTCTTTCAGATTCCTTTGCAGGCCGTTATAGGCTTCGGCAATACGGCGTGGGTCTTGCTGGCCGATAGCGCCTGCGCCGACAATATCCGCATCAAACAGCCGGATTGCGCATTGGCTCAAGACCTTGAGCCAGGTTTCGCCCAGAACAATGATGAAGTTGGCATCATCCATGTCGATGCCCGCCTCGGTGCGCGCCTGTTTGATCAGATCGTTCAGTTGCCGATAAAAATCGGTTTCCGTGCTGTCCCAGAACGCCTTGTCGACGAAACTCAAATCGCCGCGCAAGTCGCTTTCGCCAAACCAGGCCTGTTTGACGGCTTGGCGCAAGTAAAAGACGGCTTGTTCCGTGGCTTCGATTCGGTTGGCGACAAGGTTCTGAATCTGCGCCTGGGCAGCCCGCGTAGCGTCCTCCAGGCCGTACAAAGGAAAGGTGGTTTCGTACCAGCAGCGGGGTTTCATGTTGTCCATGTCATAGCCAAACACCCATACCCTGAACTGGCCGGACTTTTGGTATTTCTTGCGCTCTTGGAGGAAATAATCGACGATCCCGGCTGCTTGAACGGATTTTTTCCCCTGCTTGACCCCCAACACCCATGCCAGCCAGTTCTTGTAGCTGAACCCACCCGGTTGAGGGTGGACGGGCAACCAGCCCTCCTTGGTTTCGTAATAGGGCGAAAACGGATGCCGCCACACGCCCTTGTAATTCAGACCCTGCGGCTTGGTGACGTAACGGTGCAGCAGTTGTGTCGAAGCGCGCTTGCAGATGTCGCACCGCCCGGTTTGCACATCCGCGAAATCCACGCGAATACGGCGCGGCATGGCCCAAAACACATGATGCGGATGCACTTGCAGCGGCTGGGTCTCGCCGCCTGCGGGCTGAATCTTGCTGATCTCGGCAAGCCATGGAAAGGTGAAGTGCTTCGCTGTTTTCTGAGTATCACCGCCACGTTGCAAAAATACCCGTTGCGGCTGGACATTGAGCCACAAGTCTTGCCACAAGCTGCGCGATGGCGTGGCAACGACTAGCGTGGTTAATGGCCCACCTCCTCTTAAAGAAGTGTAGTTCCCCGCACCACCTTCTGGCGCATTGGTTTGCAATGTAAAAAGTGCGGTTGCCGCACAATGCGGACATAGCCCTTTAACTTGACCACACTTCACAAAAAGATCCTTATTATCTTTTTGTGTGGACACACCTGGAGCCTCAATAAGCAATAAAGATATTTCCTTAAGTTTTGATGGCGCAATGGCGCTAATATCAAGGCTGAAATCCTGCATGAACCGCGCGCCGTCGCCATCCAGCACGAAAGCCTCGGCAATCGGGGCAAACCATTCCCGTAGGACTTCGGCTGTAGGCGGCGCGTCCAGCAAGCCTTCCCAGTCGCCTTCGTCATCAATGGGCGTAGTTGTTTGCAACAGGCCTATCAGCCATTGCGCCAACGCCCCGTTGAAGTCGGCCCGGTTGGCGGCAAACGCCACAATATCCGGCTCGCTGATTTGGTGCGGCGCGATCCAGTCGGTCTGCCCTGTACTACGGCGAACAGGTAGCCAATTCTCTTCCAATAAATTCATTCCGTTGCCGCTCCCTCTTGAGGTTCTGCCACCCGCAAACCAAAATCCGCGTCGTATAGCCAGGTCAGAAGTTGCGGCTTCTTTCCCAGCTTCTCATTTCCCGCAGTCCAGCCCTGCCCTACCCACACCCCGTCCTCACGTTGCTTCAACGGCAGCAGCACACACCATTTGCCCTGGCTGGGCAAAGCCTGCTGCAAATTCGTATAGGCCATTTTCCGCGTTGGGTCGGATGGCGCATCTACGTTTGCCAGCAAGCGGGCCGCCACTTTGACCATGCTGTAGGCCCACGCGCCTTCCGCCCAAGGCTGCAAATTGCCGTCCACCCACTTTGCCAGCATGACCTCCATGGTTTCTTCGCCCAGGCGGGACGGCGTTTTCGCCTCACTCCACCAGTCGCCGATTTCGCCGCGCTTATATCCGCCGTCGATTTTCAGGGTGTATAGCTGCGCCAAACTGGCTTCGGACATTTCCTGGCCTTTCGCTTTCATGGCGTTTTTCGCAAGGGTTTCCGGCAGGGTTTCCGTTTCCGAAAAAACGTTTTCAATCAGGTTTCTGGCGTCGGACGGCATGGTGAATCCGCCTCTCTGCAATACCTTGGCGGTCAGCCACAACTGCCCGTGATGGTCATACACGTATTGGGCTTTTTCGAATGCGGCGCCGTACCAATCCGCGCGCGGCTGTTCTGTCCACACGGGAGCATATACCCAGAGACATAGCGCCGGACGCTGATCCTTGGCGTCGCTGGCAAGCAGACGATTGCCCTCGGCATCGCGCACATGACGCTGCAAACGCCCCGCCCGCTGCAAGACGCGGTCTATCGGCGCCAAATCGGTGACCAGCACGTCAAAATCCACATCCAGGGATTGCTCGGCGACCTGCGTGGCAATCATCAAGCGCCCCTGGCGATCAGGCTGCTTGCTGTCTTCGCCAAATGAGGCCAATACCCGCGCTTCTTTTTCCAGCCTGTCGCGCAGGGCAAATCGGGCGTGAAACAGCGTGATGTTTTTCGGGGAAACCGTTCGGGATAAGCGCTCGTAGGCATCCATCGCATCGGCAACGGTGTTGCGTATCCATCCCACGCACCGCCCTTGTTGCAGCCCCGCAATAATGTACGCAAAGACTTTTTCAACGTCGGCTTCGTAATGCACTTGCACGGTGCGGGAGACATTGGCGCGAGAGGCAAGCGGCTCTTCCCGTAAAACCGTTAACCCATCGTGCCAGCGTGTGGCCAGCGGGTAGGCGTCCGAGCGCTGCGCGGGTGCCGAAACATGGTTGCGGCCCTTGGCATAAGCGTTGAGTAAGGCCTGTTTCATGCGGCTGGGCAAGGTGGCTGACAACAGAATCACCGGGCCGCCGGTGCGCGCATGGAATTCCAGCAACACTTCCAGAACGCCTTGCATATAGGCATCGCAGGCATGCACCTCGTCAACGATCAGTACTTTGTTGAACAGCCCCAGCAAGCGCAACGATTGGTGTTTACTGTGCAACACCGCCAACAACGCCTGGTCTATCGTCCCTATCCCGGCGGATGCCAGTAATGCACGTTTGCTATGGTCGGCCAGCCATGCCGTGCAACGCGCTGAAGCGGTTTCATCCAGTTGAGCGCCATCCTGTTCTGGGCTGTCCGCAGGCAAGACCGAAGCGGCAAACTCTTCCACCAGCTTTCTATGACCGTGCGCCAGCACCAGATTGGCATTATCCACAAAGAGCTTTTGATAGACCTCGGCAACGCGCCGATACATGGCATTGGCAGTCGCCATGGTCGGCAAGCCGATAAAAAAGCCTTCCGCCAACTCCTGTTCCATCAGGCGGTAAGCCAACATCAGCGCGGCTTCGGTTTTCCCGGCTCCAGTCACATCCTCCAGCAAATAGATTTGCGGCGCTTGCGGGATGTCCACCGACATGGCCCATTGCTGCAATGGCGAAGCTTCTTGAATGTTCTGGAACAGCGCCTTGAAAGAACACCCTTGGGCGATGGTGGAGGGTGAAACCCCGGAATGGGACAGTGCTTCGATTGCCTGGCCTTGCGCACCTTCCCAATATGCCCCCAAAGCCATGGACGGGGCTTGATAAGGGAAAAACCGGGTATTGGAGCCCAGCCAGTCGGCCAATACCGTGACGCCCGCAAACCACCACGACATCATTTCACTGGCGATTTTGAAATTGGGGCTGGCGGGAATGCGGCGCGCCTCTTCGGTGAGCAGCAACTGCGCCATCGCTTGCACAAAATCCGCAGCAGCCTGCTTGTCTTCGCGTCGAAAAAAACTGTCTGTATTGCCGCTGGGTTTGGGCGGCATACCGTGATGCCCGGTTACCGCCAGCAGCCAGCACTTGAGGCTGCGCTGGGTGTTACGCGAAGCGTCGATGCCGATTTTTGGCAGCACCTCATCAACCAGATAATCTTCCCAAAGCCAGAAACCCAGGGAATCGTGGCGTTCACTGTATATTTTGGTCGGGTTCGGCGTGCGCATTTGCAACGCTAAAATCAAATCGGGTCGTTGCGATTGAAACGCCTCGCTGAACTTGCCCAAATCATGCAATACCAACAATAAAGCCGACCATGACAAAAATGCCTGTTCAGAACAGCCCAGTAACCCGCAGCAGGACTTAAGCAAAGAAGACCGTTCAAGATAAGCCACGCCGACCGCCGCCACATCCAAACAATGGTAGGGCAACAAATGCCAGCCCGGCTGACCTTCCGATGCAGACACATCATCCGCCTTGCCCCAGTATTGAAAAATCAAATCGCTTTGCCGGTCAGTCATTTTGTTGACTTTCGCTTCATCGAATGCGGATCACTATATACCCGGCATGGCTCACCACGTGAGCCTGCAATAAGATTTTTCAAAAGAATTTTTGGTTTAAATATTCCCCTTTCCATGGAGCCGCCCCCCCCCTGCACCATCATTCTTGCGGAACTGAAATTTTCCGTGGGCATGAAGCTCATCCGAGCCTTAATCAAGGGAAATCCCACTATTGCGCAGACTTATGTAGTGCGGTCATACTCTCACTTGAAGATGAATTGATTCTTGGTTATTTTTGAGCCATCACGATTGAAGACAGAAGGAAATTACACCATGAATATTCGCGAAATTCTGGCATCCAAGCATAGCAGGCAGATTTACAGCATCGGCCCGGATCGCCTCATTCACGAGGCCGTGGCAATGATGACCGAGCACGACATCGGCTCATTGGTGGTGATGGAAGACGGCAAGATGGTGGGCCTGCTCACCGACCGCTGCGTGGTGCGCGGCTTGAGCAAAACCGGCTGCAACCTGTGCAGCACGCTGGTCGGCGAGGTGATGTTCAGCGACCCGGCAGTCGGGCATCCCGACGACCCGATCGATCAGGCGCGCCGCCTGATGATCGAAAGACATACCAACCACCTGCCGATCGCCGACGAAAACGGTCTGGTGGGCATTATTTCCTTCTACGATGTGGCGAAAACCGTCCTCAGCGAGACCGAGTTCGAGAACAAACTGCTCAAGGGCTACATCAAGAACTGGCCGGAGTCCTGAAATATGGTCATGGGTGATAAGTAATGGGGGATGGAAATAACCAACCGCCCATTACCCATTACCCATTACCTGCTTCACCGCCGATTTCGGGCGAAACGCCTTCACCACTTCCTCGTTGGTCTCCAGGTACGGCCCGCCGATCAGGTCGATGCAATAAGGGACGGCGGCAAATACGCCATCTAGGGTTTCCTTGATCGCTTTGGGTTGTCCGGGCAGATTGATGATCAGGCATTTTCCCCGTGTCACCCCGACCTGCCGCGAGAGTATCGCGGTCGGCACGTATTTCAGGCTGACCGCCCGCATCTGCTCGCCGAATCCCGGCAATACCTTGTCCGCTACCGCCAGCGTGGCTTCCGGCGTGACGTCGCGCGACGCGGGACCGGTACCACCAGTGGTCAGCACCAGACAACACCCCGCTTCATCGGCGAACTCACGCAAGGTCGCCTCGATCACCGGCTGTTCGTCGGGAATCATCCGCGTCACGGCCCGCCACGGCGTAGTGAGGGCGCTATCCAGCCACGCCTGCAAGGCGGGGATCCCCTTGTCCTCGTAAACGCCCTGGCTGGCGCGGTCGCTGATCGTGACCAGCCCGATCAATGCTTCTTGGTCTTTATTCATGTTGTTTTCCTTCTAATGGTTAGCGTTTTCCATCGCCACTGGCCTTCAACAGCGCCCAATCCATGGCGCGCTGCGGCAGAATGCGCTTGAGAAAGGCGAACAGGTGGGTAGGCACGGTGACCGGGTAGCGCGCCTTGGGGCGCCGGCTTTCCAGGGCGTGGATGACTTTTTCCAGCACCGCTTGGGGCGGCAGGGTGAAAGGCGCGGCGGGGCCGGGCTTTTCGAGGCGGCGCACCATGGCGAGGTATTTTTCACGGTGGACGCTGTGTTCGGCGTCGATGTTGCGCTGGTAGGCCGCGTAAGCGTTGGCGCGGAAGCGACTCTCGATGGGACCGGGTTCGATGAGGCTGACGAATATGCCGCTCCCCGTCAGTTCCAGACGCAACGTGTCGGTCAGTCCTTCCAGAGCGAATTTGCTGGCATTGTAGGCTCCCCGGAACGGCATGGCGGCAAACCCCAGTATCGAGCTGTTCATGACGATGCGGCCATGCCCTTGGGCGCGCATCACGGGAATGACCAGGTTGGTCAGTTCCAGGGTGCCGAACAGGTTAGTTTCGAACTGTTCGCGCAGGACTTCACGGCGCAGGTCTTCGACGGCGCCGGGCTGGCCGTAGGCACCGTTATTGAACAGGGCATCCAGCCTTCCGCCGCTGCACCGCAAGACTTCCTGCATGGTTTGCCGGATGGAGACGGAATCAGCCAGATCGAGCGGCAAGCTTTCCAGTCCGCGCCCCTGCAATTTTTGTACGTCCTCCGCGCGGCGCGCGGTGGCAAAAACCCGGTACCCCCGCGCGGCCAGCCCCTCTGCCACGCACAGTCCGATCCCGCTGGAACATCCGGTGATAAGGATAGAGCGCGGGCATGAGTTATGCTTGTTTGTCAACGAGTGCATCAAGTTTTCCGTTAAGTAGTCGTTATATTTTACACGGCACTCCAAGTATTTAAGGAGAAACATCATGGGAAAAGATGACATGATTATGCGTTTACTCAGGGAAGTCGAATCCGATTTTTCATTGGCTTTGCGCATGGGAAAAATTGACCGGTTACAGTTCAATCAGGCGATCAAGACGGAAATGGCTCATCTGCGGCAAAAGAGCTATATCGAGATTGAGGAGCTTTACTACACGGCCGCCGCCTAAGTTTCGCCTACAAACCAAAGCGGTGAACGTGGCGCACACGGTTGCGCCACTTCGCCATAAAGATTTTTATTCCGGTCGCGTCTTCTCCTCACGCCTTCACCCTGCCCTCATCGCCCAGCGGGGTTGCCGGCCCCCACCAACCCCTACGACACCCGAATTCGAGGAAGGCCTGCCTTGGCTCTACGTGAGCCGTCCGCTGACCATTAAAACCCTGCGGGGCAAGGCGGTGCCGGCAGCGCACGCTTTTCCACTCCGCTAGGAATGCGTTTCGGCAACGGTAAGATGGAAAATCCCCGTGGCTAGGAATACGCTGCGACCCGAAAACCGCGAAACTCCATTGGTTCGCAGGAAGCGGGGGGAGGAATTGAGAGACGGCTCGCTGGTCGGCAGCGGCTTGTTCGATTTTGGTAACCGCGATGGAGATTTACGTAGCACCCGCCTCCAGCACTGCTGGGCATGGCGGTCCTCGACGAGACACGTATCGTGATTGCCGACACCTACAATCACAAGCTGGCGGCACGCACCCTTACCACCCAGGCGGGAAGCGGGAGGCCGGGAAGCGAAACGGACTTGAAGGAGCCGGGCGGTTTGGCGATATGCGGTGACAAGGTGTTGATCGCCGGCACCAACGACAACCGCATCGTTCAATACGATTTAAATACCCGGAAACTGACGGACTGGCCGATCACCGAATAGCCCGGACGGGCTTTACTTGACGACTTTGAGTTGCGGCTTGCCGCGTGGTGGAGTGGTCGGTTCGTCCGGCTCGCCGGATTCGCCGTTTTCCGGCAGCAATTCCTTGGGAAAAGACAAGCCCTGCCCGTTTTCCCGTGCATAAATGCCGATCACATTGCCAACCGGCACCTCGATCTGTCGTGGCACGCCGTTAAAGCGCGCCGAAAACGTGATCAAGTCATTACCCATTTGCATATTGCGTACCGCGCCTGGACCGGCATTCAGGACGATTTCACCATCCTTGACGAATTCCATCGGCACGCTGGCGCGGCGATCCACCGCTACCGCGAGATACGGCGTATAGCCGTTATCCATGCACCATTCGTATATGGCGCGGATCAGGTAGGGCTTGGTGGAAATTTCGGTGCTCATGGGCGATATTTTCTGAATTAGCGACACCGACGGGCACGGCAACCCGCGTCCGCCGGCTGGCTGGTTACTTACGCATGGCCTTTTCCGAAGCGGTCAAGGCCTCGATGAAAGCCGGACGGCCGAACAGGCGTTCGCCGTACTTGAGCAACGCGGCTGCCTGTTTGGGCAGAACGATGCCGTAATGGTCGAGACGCCACAGGAGCGGAGCAATCGCCACGTCGAGCATGGAAAACTCGTCACCCAGCATGAATTTCTGCTTGGCGAACAGCGGGGCGATTTGCGTCAGGTTGTCGCGAATCGCCGTGCGGGCCTTTTCGGCAGCCTTGGGCGCGCCGCTCTCGATGGCTTCCACGTGGCAGAACAGTTCCTGTTCGAAACGATGCAGGAACAGGCGGGTGCGGCCACGCATCACCGGATCGGCGGGCATCAGTTGCGGATGGGGAAAACGCTCGTCGATGTATTCGTTGATGATGTTGGCTTCGTGCAGGATCAGATCCCGCTCGACCAGCACCGGCACTTTGTTGTAGGGATTCATCACGGCCAGATCTTCGGGCTTGTTGTGGATATCCACGTCTATGATCTGGAAGTCCATACCCTTTTCGAATAGCACGATACGGCAGCGCTGACTGAAGGGGCAGGTGGTGCCGGAATATAAGGTCATCATGTTTGAAACTCTCCTGTCGGGAAGGCAAACGGGGACGGGTCCGTAGACCCGTCCCCGTCTGGGGTTACTTAAGCCAGGTGCGGGTAGATCAGTGCACGTCCTTCCAGTATTCCTTCTTCAACTGATAGGAAACTGCAAACAAGGCAAACAGCAACAGCATGGCGATGATCCCGTAGGTACCACGCTTCAGCTTGGCGGGTTCACCCATGAACACCAGGTAATTGACCAGGTCGCCGACCATGGCGTCATACTCGGCAGGTTTCATTTTGCCGGGCTTGTCCAGGGTCAACTTGGCTGCACCATGCTCGCCACCTTCGTGCGACAACACC
Source organism: Sulfuricella sp. (assembly GCA_018336195.1). Classification (GTDB taxonomy): domain Bacteria; phylum Pseudomonadota; class Gammaproteobacteria; order Burkholderiales; family Sulfuricellaceae; genus JAGXQV01. Next base: position 43,044 of record JAGXQV010000143.1, read on the forward strand.
TGCTCGCCTTGCAGTTCGTAAAGAACGTGCGGCATGCCAACCTTGTCGAAGGCGATGTTGTTCCAACCGGTGGGGCGGCTTTCGTCGCGATAGAAGCCGCGCAGGTAGGTATACAGCCAATCGGCACCGCGTGCACGAGCGATCACCGACAGATCGGGCGGTGCCGCCCCGAACCAGACCTTGGCTTCCTTCTTGTCGATCGCGACCTTCATCAGATCACCGATCTTAGCATCGGTGGTAATGATGGTGTCCTTGATCTGCTGCTCGGTCATACCGATATCCTGCAAGCGGTTGTAACGCATGGAGGCAGCACTGTGGCAGTTCAGGCAGTAGGTGGCAAAGGTCTTGACACCGCGTTGCAACGACGCCTGGTCGCCCAGATTGACCGGCGCCTTATCGAGGTTGATCTCGCTCGATGCAAAGGCTGCGGCGGATGCCAACATGCCCAGCAGGAGCAATCCCTTTTTGGCAATATTAAGCGTATTCATTATCCTGTTACCCTTTCCGGTTCCGGTTTGCATTTGGCGTTGTCGAGCTTGGTAAACCACGGCATCAGGAAGAAGAAGGCGAAGTAAACCAGGCTGAGAAACTGTGCGAACTTGGTGTACAGCGGCGTTGCCGGTTGCACGCCTAGCCAGCCCAGGCCAACGAAACTGATAATGAAGGCGGTCAGCGCATACTTGAAAATCGGACCGCGATAGCGAATCGACTTGACCTTGCCCTTATCCAGCCACGGCAGGAAGAACAGAACCACCACGGCCGCGCCCATCGCGATCACGCCCCACACCTGAGTGCCGGCAAACGACGGCACCGCACGCAGAATCGCGTAGAACGGGGTGAAATACCAGACCGGCGCAATGTGCGGCGGGGTCTTGAACGGATCGGCAGGAAGGAAGTTGTTGTCTTCGATGAAGTAGCCGCCCATTTCCGGCGCGAAGAACACGATCGCAAAGAAAATGATCAGGAACACCGCCACGCCGACAATATCCTTCACCGTGTAATATGGATGAAAGGGAATGCCATCAAGCGGAATGTGCGTAACCGGATCCTTGTTCTTCTTGATCTCGATGCCGTCCGGGTTGTTCGAGCCGACTTCGTGCAACGCGAGAATATGCGCCACGACCAAGCCCGCCAACACAAAGGGAATGGCAATCACATGGAAGGCAAAGAAACGATTCAGCGTGGCATCGGAGATCACGTAGTCGCCGCGTATCCACACCGACAGATCAGGACCGATCACCGGAATCGCATTGAACAGATTGACGATCACCTGGGCGCCCCAGTAGGACATCTGGCCCCACGGAAGGAGGTAGCCGAAGAAGGCTTCCGCCATCAGCGCCAAGTAAATGAACATGCCGAAAATCCACAACAGTTCACGCGGACCACGATATGAACCGTAAAGCAGGGCGCGGAACATATGCAGATACACCACCACGAAGAACATCGAAGCGCCGGTGGAGTGCATGTAGCGAATCAGCCAGCCGCCCGGCACGTCGCGCATGATGTACTCGACCGAGGCGAAAGCCATTTCGGCGTCCGGCTTGTAGTTCATGGTGAGGAAAATGCCGGTCAGAATTTGAATCACTAGCACCAGCAGGGCCAACGACCCGAAGAAATACCAGAAATTGAAATTCTTCGGCGCATAGTATTCGGAAAGATGCTCTTTCCACATTTTGGTCAGGGGGAAACGATCATCCACCCAACCCAACAATTGAGTCATTTTATCCATTTAATCAGGCTCCCTTGCTGTCTTCGCCGATCAACAGGCGAGTGTCGCTAATATACTTGTGAGGGGGAACTTCCAGATTGGTCGGGGCGGGGACATCCTTGTACACCCGCCCGGCCAGATCGAACTTGGAACCGTGACAGGGGCAGAAGAATCCACCCGGCCAGTCAGCACCCAGATCGGCGGCGCCAACATCCTTGCGGAAGGTCGGCGAACATCCCAGATGGGTGCAAATGCCGACCAACACCGAGATATTCGGCTTGATCGAGCGACCGGCGTTCTTGCAATAATCGGGCTGCTGCTTGGCTTCCGACTTCGGGTCGGTCAACTTGTCGTCATGCTTGACCAACAAATCCATCATTTCCGGACTGCGGTTGACTACCCACACCGGCTTGCCGCGCCATTCCACGTTGAGCAACATGCCCGGCTCGACTTTGCTGATATCCACTTCGACTGGTGCCCCGGCTGCTTTGGCGCGTTCGCTCGGGAACATGCTCATTACAAAAGGCACCGTACCCCCTAGCGCAGCCACACCGCCAACAGCGCTGGTAGCCGCGATAAGGAACCGCCTTTTACTGCGATCCACTGTTTTTTCACTCATATCCTGATCCCCAATGACGGAAACTTTAAGTACAAAACCCCGCGATTGTACAGAATTCCCCTCAAGAATTTAACCCATTTATGAACAAAATCTAATATTGCAACATAAAACAATTTTATGACCCTGGCAATTTTCCGCAAAAAGGCGCACCCAACCGATTGGCCCGCTTGCGCATTTACCGCGTCGCGATAAATTTTGCGCAGAGTCTGTTTGAGTTGTCGACGAACGAATCCGGGGTAATTTTTTTCGAAGCCGCTTATATTGGATTGGCGATTTCCAGGTATTCGAAGTCCACCCCGCATTGCGCCGCCAGATATCCGCCCAACGCCTGCACACCGTAACGTTCGGTGGCATGATGGCCGGCGCAGACGAACGCCTTGCCGGTTTCGCGGGCCAGATGGTAATGCTGCTCGGAAACTTCACCAGTCAAATAAACATCCACCCCCAGTTGCAGGGCGTCCTCGAAATAGCCCTGCGCACCGCCGCTGCACCAGGCGACGCGGCGTATCGTCTGGTTTGGGTCGCCGAGGACCAGAGGCTGGCGCCCCAATGCCGCCGAGATCTTTTCCGTCCATTGCCCCAAGGAAGCGGGATCGAGCAGACGGCCATAGGCGGCAATGTTCTGCTCGCCGAACCAGCCTTCGATTTCCAGCCCCAAGCGGGATGCTAGCTGGGCATTGTTGCCCAGTTGCGGATGCGCATCCAGCGGCAAATGGTAGGCCAGCAGATTCAGGTCATGGCGCAACAGCCATTCCAGGCGCGCCTTCTTGATGCCGACGATGCGCGCGTCCTCGCCTTTCCAGAAATATCCGTGATGGACCAGCACAGTATCCGCCCCGGCCTGATGCGCGGCCTTGAGCAATTCGAGACTGGCGCTTACTCCGCCAACGATGCGCCGAACTTCCCGGCGCCCTTCCACCTGCAGGCCGTTTGGGCAATAATCACGAAACCGGTCGGTTTCCAGCAATTGCCCGATCACCTTTTCCAAATCGTGTACCAACATTTAGGCTTCTCCGATAACCATGCGACGTTTTTGGCTGATCTTCTCACAAACCGCGACCGTTTGCCTTGCCGCGCTGTTCGTGCTCGCCACCCTCAAGCCGGAGCTCCTGCCGTGGCGCGGCAATTCCGTGGTCACCCTCCATGAGGCGCCCAACAGCGCGGGGGAGCCCAAAGTCGCCTCGTACAGCGGCGCGGTGAAAAAGGCCATGCCCTCGGTAGTGAACATCTACACCAGCAAAGAAATCCAGGCGCCCCGCCACCCGCTGCTCGACGACCCGATGTTTCGACGCTTTTTCGGCGAGCGCTTCCAGGCCGAGCCGCAACGCACCTCCAGCCTGGGTTCGGGAGTCATCGTCAGTTCACAAGGCTACATTCTGACCAATCACCATGTGGTGGAAGCCGCCGACGAAATCGAAGTCGCACTTGCCGACGGAAGGACCACTGCGGCACGCATCGTCGGCACCGACCCGGACACCGACCTGGCGGTGGTAAAGATCGACCTGAAGAATCTTCCCGCCATCACCTTCGGCCATGCCGAACAGATCCAGGTCGGCGACGTGGTGCTTGCCATCGGCAATCCCTTCGGCGTCGGGCAGACCGTCACCTCCGGCATCGTCAGCGCTCTCGGGCGTAGCCACTTGGGAATCAACACCTTCGAGGATTTCATCCAGACCGATGCCGCCATCAACCCTGGCAACTCGGGGGGCGCGCTGATCGACGCCGCCGGCAACCTGATCGGCGTCAACAGCGCCATCTATTCACGCAGCGGGGGGTCGCAAGGGATCGGATTCGCCATTCCGGTAAGTATCGCCAAGCGCGTCATGGAACAGATCATCCAGAACGGCTCCGTGGTACGCGGCTGGATCGGCGTGGAAGTTCAGGACATCACCCCGGAACTGGCGGAATCCTTCCGCCTGCCGAAATCCGGGGGAGTGGTGATTGCCGGGGTGCTGCGCGGCGGCCCCGCGGACCGCGCCGGCATCAAACCGGGCGACGTGCTGGCCGAAATCGACGGCAAGCCGGTCGGCGACTCCGCCACGATGCTCACCCAGATCGCTGCCCTACAACCGGGCAAGGTCGCCTCGTTGAAAATCCTGCGCAACCAGACAGTAGCGGAAATGCGCGTTGCCATCGGCAAGCGCCCGAAAATGCGGCAGACCGAGTAATTCAATTCAACGCCCTGGAGAAACGGTGCGCAAGTTCCGCGCCGCAGCCGTCCGGCCCTCCGTCGCGGCGGCACGGCGTAATTTGCAGTGGGTTAAACTCGCAGGTATTGCTCAACGCCAAGGATGCAATCAAAGCCCAAAGCCATCCGGGAACCATCGCCATCTGCATCGAAATCCGGGTCGGCCTGGGAATGTTGCGGATTCGCGACTGCGGCGACGGCATTCCCGCCGATGTATTGCCGAAAATTTTCGCCCCCTATTTCACCACCAATGAAAGCGGATTGGAGATTGGGCGGTACATGTCGCGCATGATTCTGGATCACTTGCACGATCACATCGAGGCGAATAACGTCGGTGCCGGCACTGAAATCGTTGTTTCCGCACCGGCCTTGATTTAGAGGCTCAGGATTCAGCTACCGCTATTTTTCCGCTGCTCGTCGATGCGGTTGAGTTCGCTATCCATTTCCGCATCGGAAAGCGGGCGGTAGTCGGTGGTAGAAGGGGAAGACTCCTTCTCCTCATTCTTCGCCAGGAATCCGGCGACGATCACCCCGACTTCATAGAGCAGCCATAACGGAATCGCCAGCATGATCTGGGAAACCACGTCCGGCGGGGTGAAAATCGCCCCGATCACGAACGCGCCGACGATCACGTAAGGACGTGCCTCCTTGAGTTGGACAATGCTGACTATGCCGAAACGAGCCAGCAACACCACCGCCACCGGCACCTCGAAAGTCACGCCGAAGGCGACGAACAGGGTCAGCACGAAATCCAGGTACTTGTTGATGTCGGTCATCCAGCTCACGCCTTCCGGCGTGAAAGCGGTCATCGCGGAAAACACCACCGGGAACACCAGGAAATAGGCGAACGACATGCCGCACAGGAACAACAGGGTACTCGCCACCACCAGCGGCACAATCAGCTTCTTTTCGTGGGCGTACAGCCCCGGCGCGACGAACGACCACACTTGGTAAAGCACATAGGGCAGGGCAATCAGGAAAGCGGTGAGCATCGTCACCTTGACCGGGACGAAAAACACCCCGACCACGTCGGTGGCGATCATCTGCCCGCCCTTGGGCAGCGAAGCCAGCAGCGGCTGGGCGATCAGGGTGTAGAGATCCTTGGCGAAAGGAAACAGGCACACGAATACCACTGTCACCGCGATCACTGCCCGCAACAAGCGGTCGCGCAGTTCGATCAGGTGGGAAATAAACGTTTCGCTGGCGTCTTCCGGCGTAGTCATCAGGCGGGTTTATCCAGTTTGGGGCTGCTGTCCAGGCCCAGTTCGAGTTGCGGGGATGCCGGGGGTACGGCCTGCGGCGCCGTCTCGGCGGCGGGCAAGGCCGGCTGGGCGGCCTCGGCGGCTTCTTTGAACTGCTGGCTGGCGCTGTTGATCTCGTCGGTCATGGTGTGCTCCATGTGCTGCGCGCTTTGGCGCATATCCGCCTCGATCTTGCGCAACTCTTCGAGCTTGAGTTCGCGGTTGATGTCGGACTTGACCTCCGACACGTAGCGTTGCGCTCGCCCGAACAACAGGCCGACAGTACGCGCCACCTTGGGCAGGCGTTCAGGCCCGACCACGATCAGGGTGACGATGGCAATGACCAGCAGTTCTGTGAAACTGACGTCGAACATAGTTTTAAGGACCAGCAGCGCTACGGGGCTAGGGGCTGGAACAAGAGGATTCCTCCTTTGCCTCCATCCCCCTAGCCTCCGAATATTTAAGAAACAGTTTTGTTTTTGACTTCGCCTTCGATGGTCTGGCCGGCGGGCGCTGCGCTCTGCGGGATTTGCTGCGAGGCCGGCGTCGCCTGCGGCTGTTCGCCTTCCTTCACGGCATCCTTGAAGCTTTTCACCGCGCCGCCCAGGTCGCCACCCACGTTGCGCAGCTTCTTGGTACCGAATATCACCAGCACGATTACCAGAACGATCAGCCAATGCCAGATGCTGAATGAACCCATTTCCGTCTCCTCATTTAATTCAGTGTTTAGTGTTGAGTGCTTAGTGCTGAGTTTTGGAGCGCTCCGCGCGCTTTATAAAACGCGCAGCAACCTCGACTAAACACTCAAAACTTAACACTCAACACTGCTTTTACTCCAAATGCGCCAGCTTGCCGCCGCCGTAAACATGGACGTGCAGATGGAACACCACCTGCCCGCCTTCCTTGCCGGTGTTGATGGCGGTCTTGAATCCGCTCAATCCCAACTCTTTGGCCAGTTTTGCCGCCAGCAGCAACAGGCGCCCCAGCATCCCCTCCTCGCCCGCCGCGCATTCCTGCAACGAGGCGACATGGCGCTTGGGAATAATCATGAAATGCACCCTCGCGATAGGGTTGATATCGTGAAAGGCAAAAAATTCCTCGTCTTCGTAAACTTTTTTGCAGGGAATCTCGCCCGCCATGATCTTGCAAAAGATGCAATCGCTCATTTGTCGCCTCTCGCGGCCTTTTCGGCGATGCCTGACAATCCCTCGCGGCGCGCCAGTTCGTTCAATACATCATCGGGATGGAGACCCTGGTCGGCCAGCAGTACCAGACTGTGAAACCACAGGTCGGCCATTTCATAAACCAGTTGTCCCTTGTCGCCGCCCTTGGCGGCGATCACGGTTTCCGTGGCTTCCTCGCCGATTTTCTTGAGGATGCTATCCAGTCCCTTGGCATACAGCTTGGCCACGTAGGAACTGGTCGGATCGGCGCTCTTGCGCTGCTCCAGGGTCTCGGCCAGACGGTTCAGGATATCGCTCATTTTTTGTAAATTTCGTGCGGGTCTTTGAGGATCGGCTCGGTGGTCACCCACTGCTCCTTCTCCAGCTTCTGGAAAAAACAGTTGTGGCGCCCGGTATGGCAGGCAATTCCGCCCTTCTGCTCGACCTTGAGCAGCACCACGTCCTCGTCGCAATCGAGGCGAATTTCCAGGACTTTCTGGATATGCCCGGATTCCTCGCCCTTGTGCCAGAGTTTCTTGCGCGAACGCGACCAGTAAATGGCTTCGCCCTTGGCGGCCGTCAATTTCAATGCTTCGCGATTCATCCAGGCGAACATCAATACCGTGCCGCTTTCGGCATCCTGGGCAATCACCGGCACCAACCCCTCGTTGGTCCAATTGACTTTGTTCAACCAGTTTTCGCTCATAGCCGCACCTCGATACCGTGTTTCGCCATGTGACGCTTGGCCTGCTCCACCGTATATTCACCATAGTGGAAAATACTGGCGGCGAGTACCGCGTCGGCATGACCGATGGTCACGCCTTCCACCAAATGGTCAAGATTGCCCACCCCGCCGCTGGCGATCAGCGGAATGCTCACCGCGTCTGCGATGGCGCGGGTCAACTCCAGGTTGAAGCCGATCTTGGTGCCGTCACGATCCATGCTGGTCAGCAGGATTTCGCCAGCCCCCAGCGATTCCATTTTCTTCGCCCATTCCACGGCGTCCAGCCCCACGTCCTTGCGCCCCCCGTGAGTAAACACGTTCCAGCGCAACGCTTCGCCCGGCGCGGAAACCTGCTTGGCGTCGATGGCCACCACGATGCACTGCGAACCGAAGCGCGCCGAAGCATCGGCCACCAGTTGCGGATTGGTGACCGCCGAGGTGTTGATACTGACCTTGTCCGCGCCGGCATTGAGCAGGCGCCGCACATCCTCGACCTGGCGCACGCCGCCGCCGACCGTAAGGGGAATGAATACCTGGGAAGCAACATCCTCGATGATGTGGAGGATCAGGTCGCGGTTGTCGCTGGACGCGGTGATGTCGAGAAAGGTCAACTCGTCGGCGCCCTGCTCGTCGTAACGGCGGGCGATCTCCACGGGATCACCGGCGTCGCGCAGCGCGATGAAATTGACGCCCTTGACCACGCGACCGTTGGTCACGTCGAGGCAGGGGATGATGCGCTTGGCCAGTCCCATCAGGCGCCCAGCTCGTCGGCGAGTTTCTGCGCCGCTGCGAAATCCAGGGTACCCTGGTAGATCGCCCGTCCGGTGATGGCCCCCATGATGCCTTCGGCTTCCACGCCGCACAGGGAAGTCACATCGTCGAGATTGGTGATGCCGCCGCTGGCGATCACCGGAATGCTCAGTTGCTGGGCAAGCTTGACGGTGGCCTCGATATTCACGCCGGAAAGCATCCCGTCGCGACCGATGTCGGTGTAGACGATAGCTTCCACGCCGTAGCCTTCGAACTTCTTGGCTAGGTCGATGACGTCGTGGTGGGTCAGTTTCGACCAACCGTCCACCGCCACCTTGCCGTCCTTGGCATCCAGGCCGACGATGATGTGGCCGGGGAAAGCGTTGCAGGCGTCGTGCAGGAAGCCCGGGGTCTTCACCGCCGCAGTGCCGATGATCACGTAGGTGATGCCGTCGTCGAGATAGCGTTCAATGGTATCGAGGTCGCGAATCCCGCCGCCGAGTTGCACCGGGATGTCGCTACCGACCGCAGAGACGATGCTCTTGATCGCCTCTTCGTTGACCGGCTTACCGGCGAACGCGCCGTTCAAATCGACCAGATGCAGGCGGCGCGCGCCCTGATCCAGCCAGTGCTTGGCCATGGCGCCGGGGTCTTCGGAAAAGACCGTGGCTTCTTCCATCAGGCCTTGCTTCAAGCGCACGCAGTGCCCGTCTTTCAAGTCAATCGCAGGAATAATCAGCATGATGTCGAGTCGCTAAACGTTGGTAACAAAAATTAGTTGGTCGCCCCATCCCACCGAGAGAAATTGGCGAGAAGCTGCAATCCCGCCGTCTGGCTCTTTTCCGGGTGGAACTGCACGGCGAATACATTGGCGCGTGCTACCGCGCAGGTGAAGGCAAAAGGATAATGGCTGTAGGCGGCGATAAGACTGGATTCGCCGGCTTCCACGTAATAGCTGTGGACGAAGTAGAAGCGCGCTTCGGGTGCGATGCCTTGCCACAACGGGTGTGCAACAGCTTGGTGCACCTGGTTCCAGCCCATGTGCGGCACCTTGAGTTTCTCGCCGTGGGCATCGACCATCGCATCGGCGGGGAAACGCACCACCTTGCCGGGCAGAATGCCCAATCCGGGCACGCCACCTTCTTCCGAAAACTCGAAAAGCATTTGCATGCCCAGGCATATCCCCAGAAACGGCTTGGCTTGCGCGGCATCCAGCACCGCCTGGCGCAGGCCGCGTAGCTCCAGTTCCTTCATGCAATCGGGCATCGCCCCAACGCCGGGAAATACCACCCGCGCGGCGCCGGCAATGACGCCGGGATCGCTGGTCACGACGATGGAAGCATCCGGCGCGACATGTTCGAGCGCCTTCGACACCGAGCGCAGATTGCCCATGCCGTAGTCGATTACCGCGATATCGGCCATGGTCAGAGAGTTCCCTTGGTCGAAGGCATTTGTCCGGCGGCGCGCGCGTCGGCTTCGACCGCCATGCGCACGGCGCGTCCAAACGCCTTGAAGACGGTTTCGGCTTGATGATGGGAATTCACCCCGCGCAGGTTGTCGATATGCAACGTCACCTGGGCATGATTGACGAAGCCCTGGAAGAATTCGCGCACCAGGTCGGACTCGAATTCGCCGATGGTCGCCCGCGAGAATGGCACTTCGAAAACCAGGCCGGGACGCCCGGACAAGTCGATCACCACCCTTGAGAGGGCCTCGTCGAGCGGCACGTAGGCATGGCCGTAACGGCGAATGCCTTTCTTGTCGCCGACCGCCTGGGCAAAAGCCTGCCCCAGCGTGATGCCGATATCTTCCACGGTGTGGTGGTCGTCGATGTGCAAGTCGCCGGCGGCGCTGATGTCCAGGTCGATCAGGCCATGACGGGCGATCTGGTCGAGCATGTGATCAAGGAAGGGCACCCCGGATTGCAGCGTGGCACGCCCTTCTCCGTCGAGATTGAGGGTCACGCTGACCTGGGTTTCAAGGGTATTGCGGGTGACTGTGGCGGTACGCATAAATTTCAGTGTTTAGTTTTGAGTGCTTAGTGTTTAGTTGCGGTGAGGTTTGCGGCAACCGTCACTTTGACCCAACAACAGCCCCGGTATGTCGAGGCCGAAAAATATCGTTTCATTCTAACCCAAGAAGGCAAGGCGACAAAGCACACCTCCAGGATTTGAGCGATAAACCAATCAGGAAAGGATTTCTCTCAACGCTGCAACCAATGCGGCACACTGCGCGTCAGTACCCACCGTGATACGCAGGAACGGCGCAATGCGCACGGGATTCTTGAAATGGCGCACGATGATGCTGCGCTCTCGCAGCTTGGCGGTGAGTGCCGCGCCCTCATGGGCCGGATGACGGGCAAACACGAAATTGGCGGCGGAGGGCAGCACCTCGAACCCCAGCGCTTCCAGATCGGCTACCAAGTGGGTGCGGGTGGCGATCACCTTGGCGCAGGTTTCCGCGAAATAGGCTCGATCTGCCACCGCCGCTGCTCCTCCGGCCAGCGCAAAACGATCCAGCGGGTAGGAATTGAAACTGTCCTTGACCCGATCCAGCGCTTCGATCAGGTCGGGATGACCGATGGCGTAACCGACCCGTAATCCCGCCAGGGAGCGCGATTTGGAAAGGGTATGGATCACCAGCAACTGCGGGTAGCGATCCACCAACGCCACGGCGGATTCGCCGCCGAAGTCGATGTATGCTTCGTCGATCACCACCACCGAATCGCGATTGGCCTGCAAGAGGCGCTCGATTTCACCCAACGCCAGCAGCCGCCCGGTGGGGGCGTTAGGGTTGGGGAAGATGATCCCGCCGTTGGGCTGAAAATAGTCATCGACGCAAATCTCGAACGATTCGGTCAGCGGCAACTGGCGGGACGCTATGCCGTACAGCCCGCAATACACCGGATAGAAACTATAGGTGATATCGGGAAACAGTAGCGGCAGATCGTGCTTGAGCAAGGCCAGAAAGGTATGCCCGAGCACCTCGTCGGAACCGTTGCCGACGAACACCTGGCGCGGCGTCACGCCGTAAAAGTCGGCCACGGCTTGTTTGAGCTTTTCCCCGCTGGGGTCGGGATAGAGGCGCAGCGTATCGGCGGCTTCCGCACGCAACGCCTCCAGCACCTTGGGGCTGGGGCCGTAGGGGTTCTCGTTGGTATTCAGCTTGACCAGGTTTGCCAGCTTGGGCTGCTCGCCCGGCACGTAAGGGGTCAGCTCATGAACGACGGGACTCCAGTAACGACTCATGACAAATGCCTCACTGGCCCTTCATGCGGTATTCCGCGGACTGGGCATGGGCTTGCAGGCCTTCGCCGTAAGCCAGCACCGTGGCCGCCGCGCCCAGCGTCTTGGCACCGGCTTCGGAAACAAAAATCAGGCTGGAACGCTTCTGGAAATCGTAGACCCCCAGCGGCGAGGAAAAGCGTGCGGTGCGCGAAGTCGGCAGCACATGGTTCGGCCCGGCGCAGTAATCGCCCAACGATTCGCAAGTCATGCGCCCCATGAAAATCGCCCCGGCGTGCTTGATCTTAGGCAGCATCGCGGTCGGGTCGGCAATCGACAACTCCAGGTGTTCCGGCGAAATGTAGTTGCAGATGCGCGCCGCCTCGTCGAGGTCTTTGACTTCGATCAGTGCGCCGCGACCTTCCAGCGCCGCGCGGATGATGTCCTGGCGCGGCATGGTGGGCAGCAGCTTTTCAATGCTGGCCTGTACCGCGTCGATAAATTCCTTGCCGGGCGCGAGCAGGATGGACTGCGCCAACTCGTCGTGCTCGGCCTGCGAGAACAAATCCATGGCAATCCAGTCGGGGTTGGTCTGACCGTCGCAGATCACCAGAATCTCGGAAGGTCCGGCCACCATGTCGATGCCCACCACCCCGAAGACACGGCGCTTCGCGGCCGCCACGTAAGCGTTGCCGGGGCCGACGATCTTGTCCACCTGCGGCACGGTTTCGGTGCCGTAGGCCAAGGCACCCACGGCTTGCGCGCCGCCGATGGTGAACACCCGATCCACCCCGCACACGGCGGCGGCGGCGAGCACCAGTTCGTTGACCACCCCGCCGGGCGTGGGCACCACCATAATTAACTCTTTCACCCCGGCCACCTTGGCGGGAATCGCGTTCATCAGCACCGACGAGGGATACGCCGCCTTGCCACCCGGCACGTACAGCCCGACGCGATCCAGCGCCGTCACCTGCTGGCCGAGCAGGGTACCGTCGGCTTCGGTGTAGTTCCACGACTGCATCAACTGCTTTTCGTGGTACATCCGCACCCGGTCGGCAGCCAGTTGCAACGCGGTTTTCTGGTCGGCGGGCAGGTTGTCGAGCGCCGCCTGCAAACGCGCCGGCGGCAACTCCAACTCAGCGGAAGAGGCCGCATCAAGCTGGTCGAAACGCTTGGTGTATTCAAGCACCGCCGCATCGCCACGATGCTTCACGTCGCGCAGGATGCCCGCCACGACGGTGTCGATGTTGTCGTCCTGCGCGCCCTCGAAAGCCAGCAAGGTTTCCAGCTGTTTTTCAAAATCGGCCTGGGAAGTGGAATAGCGTTTGATGTTCAACATGATGGTATGCCAGCAAAAGTTTCGGAATGGCGCGATTTTACAGGAAAAAAGCACGCGGCGCGCACGCTTCCAGACAGCCCGAACAAAGGGACTACGCTGCTTTTCCCTTGAAGGGCAACGCCTCCTGCTTTAGCGAGATCGCCGTAAATTCCGGGTCCTTGTGCAGGAGCGTGGCCCCGTGAAGCACAGTGCAAGCGGCAATCCAGGCATCGGCCAGAAAAACGCGCTGATGCGCCTTGATCTCCGCAGCCTTGACGAGCAAGTCGGAAGATTCATGTATCCAGGCAATCGGCAAAGACAGACACTGTTCATAAGCCAGATGCCCGGCGCTTTCACCTTCGTCCCGCCACACCCGGCAAAGCTGTTCCATCAGGGAGATGAAACAGCCGAAGCAAGTCACCTCGCCTCGCTGCGCAAGGGTAAGCACCTCCGCTGCGCGATCCGCCCCCGGCTCATCGTCGCGCAACGTCGGAAGCGCCGAGGTATCGAGCAACCAGGCGTTCATTCGCGCCCTTGATCTTCCAGCCGCTCCGCCACCAAACGTCGCGTCCCGCCGCCCTTGCCCTGGCCGCGAAATGCCGCAATCGGGTTTTCCCGCACCGGCACGACGCGAATACCATCCGCGTCCACGAACCACTCCAGCCGGTTGGCGGGCGTCAGATGGGACGCGCGCCGAATATCGGCGGGAACAACGGTTTGCCCTCGGGCGGTGATGGTGCTTCTTATGGGAGTTGTTTTGCCGAATTAGCTTGCTGCCACTTTATTTTTCTTCCGGTAAAGCTGAAGACTTACCCTACCGAATCACACCATCTCGACCCTCAACCCGGCGCGGGTGGCGGCTTCGCGCTGGCGCGCGGCGGCGGTAACGAAAACATCGGCTTGCAGGGCCACAGCGCTGCCGATGTGGATGGCGTCCATGCCGCGCAGCACGTTGGTTTCGAGACTCGCCACCGTGTGTCCCAACACCACCGGCGTCAGGTCGCAGATGGCGGCGTCCTCGATGTCGGCCAGCAACAGGGATTTCGGTTGCCGGTATTGCGTGGCGGTGATTTTGGCCTCGCGATGCAGGCGGCAAAATGCCGAAACGATCTCGGGCAGCGCGATGCCGGACAAACCGATCTCGGTTGCCCGGTCGCACCATTCGAGCACCGCGCCGGTTCCTGTTTCGCTGATATAGCGCTTGACGAAGGCGGAGGTGTCGAAAAAGACGCGGATTACAAACCCGCTTCGCGCTCTTCGAGGATCATGCGGCTGACGGAAACGCCATCCAGCACCAGGGGTTGCGCCTGGCGGCGTTTCCAGGAGGGCGATTCGGCAGGAATGGGAACGATGTCGGCAATCGGTTTGCCATTGCGCAACCCCCGCACGGATTCGCCCGACTCGACAATGTCGAAATACTGCTTGGCGTGATTGCGGACTTCGGTGAAAGTAGCTTGTCTCATGGCAATCTCGGTATGTACAGAATGATGCGATTGTAGGTGTTCATTTTCGAGCTTGCCAGCACTGCACTAGCACCGTCGCAGAGCATGGCTCGCGTACCCCGGTTTGGGTATGCCCGCGGCAAACGCTGCCACGGAAGCACACCATCCAACCCGGAGAAATCCTCAGGGTGAGTGTTCCCTGAAAGAACTCAACCTCCCCTCACCCGCTATTTGAAATTCCGCACGCTCGGACAGGCGTTGCCCTGGGCGTTCCGCGCCACTTGGCCGCGTTTCGCGTAGGCGGAATCCACCGCTTCCACGGCGCAGTAGCCGATTTCCTGCATTTGCTGCATGGCCTCCTGTTCCGGGCCGGAGAACAATTGCTGATCGGAAACCGTGGCGAAGCAGCGCAATATCGCGTCGTTGATCTGTTGCTCGCAATCGCGGCGTTCGATCCGCCTGCATTGCTGGAGATAACCTTGCTGACGGCAGGCGTAGGGAACGATGAGGCCTTGCATGGCTTGCAATATCTGGGCGCGGCTTTGCCCTGCCGGTGCCGCTGCGCCGGGCGGGGGAAGCTGGGCCTTGACCACGGGTGGTTCGTAGGGCGAGGCGAGCGCTTGCCGGGGTTCCGCCATCGGCCTGGCGGCGACCGCCGGGCGCGCATCCAGCCTTTGCGTCACCAGGCGGGAATCCGTATCCGTGGCGCGGATGAATTCGAATACCGAGTCCCCGGTGTTGACCTCGTAGCGCTGGGTCTGCCAGGCGCTGTCGGGGTGGTCGCCGAAATGGACGTTGGGCGAGAACAGCCGGGCGCCGGCGCGCTCGCCGCCGCCGATGGTGATTTGGCTGGGACGATATCCCTTGCCGCGCAACCAGCGTTGGGCCGACGCGCGGCTCTCCACATCCCCCGGCGCTGCGGCGGCGGCATAGATTTCCAGCACCCAGCCGTTGGAATTCTGGTATTTGGTGGCCCACGGATTGGCGATGGAACTGTAACTCGCTTCGTGCAGCGCCCGTTTGGTCGGGCTGAGGAGGACTTTGGCGAGGCTTTCCTGGATGGGCGGGGAAGGAATGACAATGCGCGTCTCGAAATCAAAGGGGTCGTCCATGAAGAAGTTGGCGAGCCCATCGTCGAAAAGATCGGAATTGCCGCTGCCGCAGCCGTTCAATTGATGGACGACCGTCCACGGGCCGGCGGGATGATCGCGAAAGGCATAACCGACGTGGGTATAACGAACGCCCCGCTTGGATTGGTCGGAACCCACCCGCCCGATGACCGCGAGGTGGGCGCCGCTCAATTCCAGGGTGTCGCGAACCTGGGTGGCGAAGCGGATGGCTTTCTGGGTCTTCGCCGGGTTGGGATTTTCGTTACAGTTTTGTCCGGCGTTGCCCGCCGCCGAAAAACACAGGGTGAGGCATAACAACAGGTACGCCAGTAATCTTGCCGACATGGTGTGACTCCTTGATTTCAGGAACTGCGCTTGGAGCGAATGAGCGTTTGTTCATCCTTGCCTGGGACATGGCACAGCACTTTGCCACCGGCGTAAAGCACATAGCCGCTCCCCTCGGCGACGACCTTGACGCTTTGTCCGGCAACCAGCGCAACGCCACTGGCTGCGGCGGCGGTGACCGTCACCACCGCGCGGCTGGCATTGGCGGTGCCTTTGAATACCACTTCCACCACGTTTCCGATGGTGCGCACCGATTCGACCACCATCACCCCGCCGACGTATAGCGCCAGCACCGGCAACGACGCGGCGGTGACCGATACGGCCAGCGTCGATGCCGCCGATATCCCGGAGGCGCGCCCCGAATCCTGGGCCAGCGCCAGGTTGGTTGAAACGAGAAGGCAAAATACCGAGACCAAGGTTTTTCGGAATTTCATGGTTTTTCTCCCAAAGATTGGCGTTATGTTACGACCCGTCCTGCGGTACCGTCCACCGTAACCACTTGACCATTTTCCAGGGCTTCCAGTACGCCGCGCACGCTCATCACCGCCGGCAGGCCGACTTCGCGAGCGGTGACGGCACCGTGGGAAAGCGGGCCACCGCTTTCCGTGACGATGGCCGCCGCTTTGTAAAACAGGGGCGTCCAGGCCGGATTGGTGGTGCGCGCCACCAGCACCGCGCCTTGCGGAAAGGCCGCAAAATCGTCGCTGGAAAACACCTTGAAGACCGCGCCCCGCGCCGTTCCGGGGCTGCCCGGCAGACCCGCGAGGCCGCCTGCGGCAACCACGCAGCGGATCGCCTTGCCGAGTTCCCATTCAGGCGAACGCAAACGATTTTTCAGATAGACGGCTTTTTTCTCCTCGATGCCGGCCTTCAGCTTTGCCCATAATTCACCGTCATCGCGCGACACTGCCTCATCCAGGCCGGTTGCCGTTGCGAAGAAAACGTCCATGGGTTCGGCCACCACTCCCCTGCCCTGCAAGGCTGCGCCCAAGGCGCGCAGGCCGCGGCGGAAAGGCAGGGTGAGCCGCGTCGTCTGGTAGTGTTCGATGTCGTCCAGCGCGGTATAGGCGCGCGCCAGACGCAGCAATTCCTGGACGGAAAAGCGCAGTTCCTGGGGCAGACCGGCCAGCAACCGGCGCTCGGTTTCGGTCATCGCGAGCTTGAGGACACGTTCCTTTTCGGCGGGGTCCTCCAGTTCGGAATCCAGCATCGCCTTCAAGTTTTCCACCACCAGCCAAGGCGCTTCCAGCCAAGTCGGGTGGTAGGGGTCGAATTCCACTTCGCGGTGGCCGTGATCCTGCAAGAAGCGCAGGAAAGCCACGTTTACCGGCGCATCCTCCTGAAAGCCGCCGGCGGCGAGGAATTCCTGGCCGCCCAGCGCGCGGAGTTTTTCCGCCAAGGCGGGGCGTTGGGCAATCTTGCGGGCAAGACGATACAGCTCCTTGTTGACGAAGCCGGTCTTGGTCTCGCAATAGGCCAGCAGGCGGTCGAAGCAGGCTGGCGCGGCGGGCTTGCCGACACTGGCTTCGACGATGCTGTAAACCAGTTTGTAGAGGGTGCGCTGGGTAATCGAGATGGCGATGTTGGGCAGGAAGTATTCGGCGCCGAGCCGCTTGACGCGCTGCACGTAGTCCCATAATTCCGGGATGGGACGGCCCGCCAGCGGCTCCGCCATCAGCTCGCCCAGACCGAGCAGGTAGCGATCCAGGTCGCGCGACCAGGCCAGCGGGAGTTCCTGCACCCAGGCATAGCGCTTGCGCAGCATCGGCAAGGCCGCCACCAGTTCCGCGACGGAACGCACATTCAGCGCATTGGCGGTGCCTTCGGCATATATCTCGACGGCATTCTGGTTGCCGTAGACATAGTGGTCGAACAGCGCAAACCATTTGCCGCGGAATGGCGGCAAGCCCATCAACTCAAATGAATGGGCCAACGATTGGTGAAAGCCCTCCTCCACCAAATCCCAGGCCAGCGGGGTGATTACCGAAGGAAAGCGCTCCGCCGCTTCGTCGCGCGTCCAGCGCGGCGGAATGCGCGTTACCGGGCGCGCCTGGAGCAGCCAGAGCGTGCCGTTTTCGATGCCCCACTCGATGTCCTGCGGATAGCCGTAGAGCGCCTCGACGCGCCGCATCAGGCCGGATAGATCGGCCAGTTCCGATTGCGTGAGGCAGGGAACATCGGCTTCTTCCGGCGGAACCGTTTCAACGCGCGTGGCGGCGCGGTCGGCGACCACCCGCGCGGTTTTGCGGGCGATGTTGGCTTGTTTGATCCGCCCGCCGGCCTTGTCGAGTATCCAGTGATCGACCGGATATTCGCCGCCGACCACGGATTCGCCGAGGCCATAGTTGGCGTCGATGGATTGTTCATCGGGGGCGCCGCTCACCGGGTTGATGCAAAAACCCACGCCGGCAACGCGATTGAAGGCCATTTGCTGGACGACCACCGCCATGGCGGTATCGAGCAGCCCGACCCCGGCCTGCAAGCGGTAGCTGACGGCGCGCGCGCTCCACAGCGACACCCAGCAATCGCGGATGCGCGCCGCAATCTGCTCAAGCCCCATGCAGTTGAGATAGGTTTCGTGCTGGCCGGCGAACGCCGCGCCGCCCGTGTCTTCCGCAGTCGCGGAACTGCGCACCGAAAAAGCCGTTCCCACCGGAAAGCGGGCAAGCGCCTCACAGAGCTCCCCGCGCAGGGAATCCGGCACCGGCCAAAGCGCCATGCACGTACATAGTTGCTCGCAGGCCGCCTCCATGGCCGCCGGATCGCCGAGCGGCAAGCCGCGCAGCACTTGCGCAAAGCCGGGATCGTGCGCCAGAAAGGCCGAGTAGGCTTGCGGTGGCAGCACGAAACCGGGCGGCACCGCAAAGCCGCCCTGAGTCAGGCGGGCCAGATTCGCGCCTTTGCCGCCGGCCATCGCGGCGTCGAGGAGTAGCGGCGAGTTGAAGTCATGCAGTAGCGGCATCCTGGTTCTCCTTGGTGTGATGGGCGAGCGCGTAACGGTGGGATTCGTAGAGTGCGAACGCGGCGAGCGCGAAGCCGCTCACTACGTCGATAAAATAGTGGTAACGCAGGTACAGGGTGGAAAACCACAGCCCGGCGAGCGGCAGCAGCAGCCACAGGAATTCGCGGCGATGATGGCGCCAGGCGAAGCCCAGGATGAAGGTGGATACCGCGCAATGCAGGCTGGGCCAGACATCCACCCGGTTGCTGCCCTGCACCACCATAGTCTGGTTGAGAGCGGTGACCGGCCCGCCGGCAAGTGCCGCGTCGAACAGTTCGGGATAAGCCAGCCACGGCCCCGCCGCCGGCACCAGCAGGTAGCCGAGGAACCCCAGGCCGTACACGCTGAACAGCCCCGCGTAAAATTCGCCCAGCAATTCGCGGCGCCGGAAGAAATAGCGCAGCAGGCTGACCAACAGCAAGGGCATGAAGAAGAAATAGCACACGCTCAACAGCTCGGTCAGCCACGGGATGGCGAAGCGCGCCAGCCACGCCGACGGCGTTTCCCCCAGCAACCAGCGATCCAGTGCCAGCAGTTCTGCGTCGAAACGCACCGCGCGCACCGCCGGCACCGCCCCGGCCATCGCCTGATAGGACACGTTCATGGCGATGGCGAGAAACGCGCAAACGGCGGCCAGCCTCCCCCAGCCGGGACGGCGTGCATGGCGCAGGGCGAGCCATAACAGCGCCGCCAGCATGGCGCCGAACAGCACGGCCCAGAGCGTAAAGCGCAGCGCATTGGTGCCGGCCATGGCGGCGATATAGGCGCTGAAATAGCGCAGCGGCAAGGCGAACAACTCAATCATGCGGCACTTCCTCCAGCAGTTTGAGGTAAGCCTGCAACAAGGCGGGGCGGGCGGCAGATCGGAACAAGCCGTTGCACAGCGCCACCGACAGCTTGCGAAAGCGATACCAGGCGCCGATGCCGGCCAAACTGATGCCCCAGTAGACGGCCACACCGGCAAGCCCATACCCCGCCGCGCAGGCCGTGCTCGCCAGCCCCGCCCACGCCCCCCCCGTCGGCAACCCCATCGCCATGCGCCAGAACGCCACGACATTGGGCGCATCCGGCAGTTTCCGGCTGGCGATGAACCCAGCGATGAGCACCGGCGCGTTGAGCGCGCAAAACCCCACCACCAGCGGTGCCAGGATCAGCCAGTACAGCGCATACAGCGGCCACGGCCCGACCGGCACCAAGGGTACGCCCTGATGCAGACACAGGCGCTCGCGCCGCGCCAGCGTCGCCAGGGGCGCCGTGATTCCGCCTAGTGCATCCGGCGCGATTTGCTCGAAATGCTTCAGGGCCGGCGCATAGTGGACAGAGGTTCCCAAGGTCGCCGCGTAAGCCAAAGTCTCGGCGCTACGCCGGGCCTCCTCGTCGGCAAAGTTGGCGCCGACCGCCTCCAACCCCGCCACGACGAGGCGATGGATGGCCGCAACATCGGCATCCGGCAGAATTTGCCGAGGCTCGCCTACCAGCACCTCCACCCGGCTTTGCCAGGCGGTTGGGTCTTCGTAATGCACGCCGAGCGCAACTATGGTCAGCTTGACCCCGGCCTCGACGGCGGCCTGGGCGATTCTCGCCGCGCCGCGCTGGAAAGGCAGATGGCGGAAACCCAGCGCGCTGCTTCCCTCCGGCATCACCAGCACCCGGCCACCACCTTGCAACACGGCTATGCAGCGCTGGACGGCATCGCGGTTGTCCGCCGCCATGCCGCGCGCACGATCCTTGGCGCGCGCCACCGCGATGCCCCGGAACAGGAAACGCCCGAGCGCGCTACGCTGCAATTGGGCGGAAACCATCGGGATCGCATCCGGCACCGCCAGCGCATACGGCGCTGCGTCCAGCGCCCCGTTGCGGTGGGTCGCCACGTAGAGCACCGCGCCGGATGACGGCAGGCGCTCGCGCCCCAGCACCGTGATGCGGTTGAAGGCGAGGCGGCCTATGATGCGCCACGCATAGCAACTGGCTGAATGTTGTCCCACGAGAATGCGCCTCTGGCGATGACTAGCGGTTAAGCGCCCTTAGCGGCTTCACGCGGCTTTTTCCCGCGCTTGCCCAAACGCCGCTTCACCCCCACCACCGCGACCATCAGCCCCAGCCCAGCGCCGCCGACCGGCAGCGGCACCAGCGCGGGCTGTTCGTGTTGCAGCGCCAAGCCATCGCGCAGGGCATCCGGGAAGGGGCGCGGCTCGGTGGGGACGATTTTCCATTGGCTGCGGTCGGCGGGCGCCTGCCCCATGTATTCGTCGAAGGAATATACCGGCGCGAGCCCAAACGCGCGGCTGGAGGGAATTTGCGGAATGTGGACGTAGAGCAGCGCTTCAAGATCGTCGCCCAACTGCTGTTCCAAGGCGCTGAGCGGGCGGGCGGCCCGCCCTTGCGCGAGATTCAGCAGGTCTTCGCCCATCGCGTCGAAGGCGGCGGCGGGGTAAAGCCGGGTGGTCTCTGCGGTGAGATAGTCGTAAATCTTGCGGGCGTCGCCGAGACTTCCGCTGGTGGCGGCGACATAGAAATAGGCGGCGATGGCCTTGAGTTGTCCGCCGCTGCCGCGTTCCGGCAGGTTCCAGCCGAGGCTGCGGAAGGTGTCCACGCTGATGCCGGAACAGTTGGCCTTGGCGTGGCTATATACGAAATCGTGGCGGTACAGGTGGTTATAGACGCGGTTGATCGCCGCCTGGTATTGCTGCGCGGTGCGCTCTTTCCTGAGCACCGCCACCAGCAGGTAGGAGGGGCGGTAAAAACTCTGGCCGTTGTTAAGGTCCATCAGGTATTTGTCCATCGGGGTGACGGCGGCGACGATGCCTTTTTCGCTGTACGAGTCGAGGTTGTAGAAGTTATTGACCAGCCAGCGCGACCAGTCGCCGTCGGCCCGATAACGCCCGGTGACGATGCCGAAATGGCCGCCGTGGGCCTCGTCATCATCGCCCTGCGCGCCGTTGAGCATCACCCCCAGCACCGCCTTGTCCGCCCATTCGCGCTTTTGCCCGCTGCTGCGCTCCCACAGCACGCGGGCGGCGTAGGGACTTTTTGCCCCGCCGCCCTCGGCGCGCACCAGCGATTGCAGGGATTCCCCCGCCTCCAGGGGACGCAGCGGCAACGTGTCCGGCAGGCTGAAATCAAGCGGCCACAGGGTGCGGGCCACGAACTGCTGCCCGCCCGCTTCGCCCTGCTGAACCTCACCGCGCAAACGCAGGGGACGCCCGGCGTAGAAATGTTGGCTGGTGGCGTCGTAGTAGGAAAGATTGGTGGGGATTTTCGGCGTCACCGCGAAGTCCAGGGTTTGGCCTTCCTCGGTGGTGAGGTGCCGTCCGTCTTCGGCCAGCGTGGCGCGCGGAATCACCTGGCTGGAACCCAGCCAGATCAAGGTCGGCAGCGCCCGCAGTTCTTCCCCGTCGGCGCGGGCCGCCCATAGACGCACGTCGCGCTGGGCCGCATCGGTCGGCGAGAAGCCCGCCAGCGGGGCGGTCGCGCCAGGCACCGCGATCAGATCGTCGGGGAAATACCAACTGGCCTGCGGCAAAACCCGACAATCCTTGCAGGCGCCGTCGGCAAGCCGCATTTCGGCGGGGTTGTACAGGCCCAGCGCCCCATCCTGCAAGGCCGGCAGGACAGCGCACCGCCCCGTTGACGCACTCAGGCTCAAGGCCAGAGCGACCCAATACCATGTCCTACACTGATTCATGTGTTTTTCCCCCTTTATTTTCCAGGCACCGCGTTACGCACCCGCAACCACGCCAGGGTGCCGATGGACAGAAACACCACCAGCCCGAACAGACTGGCCGAGGTGATGACCGACATCCCGACTTTCACCATCAGGGTGTACAGCCCCACCATGACGATCATCGCGAAGTTTTCAAAGACGTTTTGCACGGCAATGGCATGACCGGCCCCGACGCTTTCATGGCCGCGCTCCTGGAGCAACGCATTCAGCGGCACCACGTAAAAACCGCCGCTGGCCCCGATCAGCACCAGCAGCACCACCGCCACCGGCAGGCTGGTGGCGTGGGCGAAAACCGGGATCAACAGGCCGATCAAAATCCCCGCCGGAAGGGCGCGGTTAATGGTTTCGAGGTTGACGAAGCGGGCCGCAGCGGCAGCACCCAGCGCGATGCCGATGGCAACCACCCCGCTCAGATTGGCCGCCGTCCCGTTATCGGTGATCGCCAGCGCCACCGGCACCCACGCGACCAGCAGGAAGCGCAGGGTGCTGCCGCTGCCCCAGAACACGCTGGTGCCGAGCATGGAAAAGCGCGCATCGGGATTTCGCACCAGCGCCACCAGCGCCACCCGGAAATCCCTGAGCAGCGCGAGCGGTGAAAAAGTCGCGAGGGGATGGGCGGCGGGCAAGTGGGGAATCAGCAGATTGGCGAGGCCCGCCACCAGGTAACACAGGGCAACCCCGGCCAACGCCGCAGTGACCGAGTGGTCAGCCAGCATACCGCCCAACACCGCCCCCAGCAGGATGGCGACGATGGTTGAACCCTCCATCAGGCTGTTGGCCTTGACCAGCTTGTCGGCCCCCACCAGTTCGCTGAGGATGCCGTATTTGGCGGGCGAATAAGCCGCCGCGCCGATACCGACCAGATTGTAGGCCAGCAACGGGTGCAGCCCGAACAACATCGCCACCGCACCGATGAATTTCATGGTATTCGCCACCAGCATCACCCGCCCTTTCGGCTGGCTGTCGGCAAACGGCCCGACAAAGGGGGCGAGCAGGATGAAGGCAATCGCGAAAAACTCCTGCAATAACGGCATCTGCCAATCCGGGGCCTGCATGGATTTGAGCATGGCGATGGCGGCGAACAGCAGCGCATTGTCCGCCAGCGCCGAGAAAAACTGTGCGACCAGCACGGCGCTCATGCCGCGAGAAAACAGCTTACCGGTATGTACGGTGTTCATATGTGGCTCCCTGGGACACGGCAATCCGAAATTTTGCATGACCCACCCAATTCCGCAGGGTCATCATGTGCTTGTCTCAACGTAATTGAGTACGCGCTTCAAGGTGCTTGCGATGTTTTCGCGAGCCACCCAAAAATAGACCTCCTTGCCGATTTTTTCGCTATGCAGCGCGCCGGCCTGCCGCAACACCTTGAGATGATGCGAAACGGCGGTCCGGCTCAGGGTGGACGCAGAAACAATCTGCGTCACGTTCAGACGCTCTCCCGGCTCGAAAGTCAGAAGAATGCGTTGGCGCTGTTCGTCGCCCAAGGCGACAAACATCTCGGCGACATCGCGCCACTCATCGGGTAAGGCATGGATCAGATTGGTTAACATATCTACATGTTTATTCATTTGGTTGTTTGTGTCAATAACCAAGTGAAAGGCAAAAACAGTTTTGAATGTTTAGGGCACTTCTATAAATCCACCGATTTCTCCCACATAACGACACGGTAGTTTGAATTTGAACAAAGAGCTGTCAAACGAGAGGTTTTTGTCGTCATTGCCCCTATTTTTCGATCATATTCACGCCATTCCCGGCATTGCGG
>JAGXQV010000144.1 GCA_018336195.1 Sulfuricella sp.
GCGCCGATGGCGAGTTGATTGGCTTGCTTGGCGTTTTCGGCATTCTGTTTCACGGTGCTGGTCAGTTCTTCCATGCTGGAGGC
Source organism: Sulfuricella sp. (assembly GCA_018336195.1). Classification (GTDB taxonomy): domain Bacteria; phylum Pseudomonadota; class Gammaproteobacteria; order Burkholderiales; family Sulfuricellaceae; genus JAGXQV01. Next base: position 84 of record JAGXQV010000144.1, read on the forward strand.
GGTTTCTTCCAGGCTGGAGGCTTGCTCTTCGGTGCGTTGGCTCAAATCCTGGTTGCCTTGGGCGATTTCCTTGGAGGCGGTTCCGATGGAATCGACGGCTTCCTTGATCTCGCCGACCAGTTTCTTGAGATTGTCCGTTGTGGCGTTGACGCTTTGCTTGACATCATTGAACGCGCCCTGGTACTCGCGGGTGACGGTTTGAGTCAGGTCGCCCTGAGCCAGTGCTTGGGCGACGCGGATGGTGTCCTTGAAAGCGGTGTCGACGGTATCGGAAAGCAGATTCAAGAGTTCGGAGAGCGTCCTGGTATAGCCTTGCTTGCCGGCCAGGTTCATCTTGACGCTGAAGTCGCCTTTATTAGCGGCTTCGACGATATTCTGGATTTCCGCGACAATCTGGGTCAGAGAATCCGCCGTGGTGTTGACGCTGACCTTCACTTGGTTGAAAGCCCCCTGGTAGTCGCGGGTGACTTTTTGGCTGAGATCGCCTTCGGCCAATGCTTTGGCAACCCGGATCGTATCTTTGAAAGCGGTGTCGACAGTATCGGAAAGCTGGTTGAGCAATTCCGATAGCGTCTTGGTGTAGCCGGCCTTGCCGGTCATGTCCATTTTCTTGCTGAAATCGCCTTTGTTGGCGTCATCGACGATGCGCTGGATTTCGGCAACGATCTTGCGCAGGTTCTCCTGCATGGACTGCATCGCCAGCAGGAGTTGCCCGGTTTCGTCGGTGCCGTGCACCGTGATGCTGACCGAAAGATCGCCGGCTGCAATCCGTGTGGCTACATTGACGGCTTGGTCGAGCGGTTTGGTCAGGCTGCGGGTCAGGACGATGCCGATACCGATGCCCAACGCCAGTCCGCCAATAATCAGGATGATCGCCAGGGTGCGACTGGCTCCGTAAATTTCGTTGGTTTCCTTGAAAGTTTTGGCTGCCCCCTGCTCCTTGAATTTCGTCACGTCGGTGAGCGTGTCGTCGACTTTCTTGTTGATGGCGCTTTGTTCCTTGTGCACTTTATCGAATTCGCTGCTTGACTGGACGGAATTGTCCTTTGCAATCAAGCTCAGCATCGCCTGTGTAACTTTGTCCCACTCGGTAACGCTAACATTCAGGTCGGCCATCATTTTTTGGCCCGTTTCGGTATAGAAAAGTGCGCTACCCTTGCTCAAGTTATCCTTGAATTTGGCGATGTTCTCCTGGGTGCGCTGAACGTATTTTTGCTTGTCTTCCGGGGTCTTTGCCAGCACCGCGCTACGCCAGTCGCGCGACACGTAGATCAAATCGATATTGGCTTCCTTGACATAGGAAACTGCCATCAAATCCTTTTCATAAAGCCTTTCCGACGCATCATTCATTTTGCCCATGTTGACGATGGCGATGCCCCCGATGATCGCGCTTATCAGTGCGACCATGATGAAGCCGCTGACCAGCTTGGTGCCTACCTTGACATTTTCCAGTGCCATGACGTTTCTCCTCTTATTTTGTTATTTATACCGTTGCCTTGGCGACCAAATCCATGTCGCTGCTGGTCATGAGCTTTTCGATATCCACCAGGATCAACATGCGGCCATCCAGGGTGCCGATGCCGGTCACGTACTTGGTGTCGAGCGTCGAGCCGAATTCCGGGGCGGGCTTGATCTGGTCGGCCTGGAGCGTTATGACGTCGGAAACGCCGTCCACCACCATGCCAATGACCCGGTGGGCGACGTTGAGGATGATTACTACCGTCAGTTCGTTGTACTCGGCGTGGCTGAGGTGAAACTTGATGCGCATGTCGATGATCGGCACGATGATGCCGCGCAGGTTGATGACTCCCTTGATGAAATCCGGCATGTTGGCCAACGTGGTGACGGCATCGTAGCCACGGATTTCCTGGACTTTGATGATATCCAGGCCATATTCCTCCTTGCCCAGCGTGAAAGTGAGGAACTCGTTGGCGGAAGCAGCGGTTGCCGCTGGTTTTTCTGGTATGGACTCGGACATATCACACCCCTCATTATTAGAATAATCACCCTTAGACTATAGACACAAATCCGGACTTGTTGGTCTGAAATGGCGAAGCATTGCATAACCTTCACACACCCGCAAGTGCAATGGCGACGGGGCGGTGTGCCGGTATACTTGATCGTTTACGAGGAAATGGCATGTGGATTCCGTGCGCGCACGAAATCCGCAAATTCCTGCGCCGGCAACGGCTTGCTGAAGTAATATCCTTGGATCAGTTGGCATTCCAGCGAACGGAGAAAGTCGAGTTGCTCGATGGTTTCCACCCCTTCGGCGATCACCTTGAGCTTCATGCTTTTTGCCAAGCTGATGATGGCGCAGACGATGGCACTATCGTCTGGGTCGGTGGTGATGTCGCGAATAAAATTCTGGTCGATCTTGAGCTTGTCGATGGGAAAACGCTTTAGGTGCCCCAGAGAAGAATTTCCCATGCCGAAATCGTCGATGGATACGCAAACGCCCAGTGCTTTCAGGTGTTTGAGCATGACCACCGCACTTTCCGGGTCATACATGACCGCGCCTTCCGTCAGTTCGATGTCGAGCAAGCGGGCGTCAAAGCCGGTTTCCGCCAGTATGCGCGGCACCACTTTGTGGATGTTGCGGCGGAATTGCAGAGGTGAGACGTTGACCGCAATCGGAAAATCGGGAAGCCCGAGGTTTTTCCAGATTATCCCTTGGCGGCAAGCGGTGTGGAGTACCCATTCGCCCAGGGGAACGATCAAGCCGCATTCTTCCGCGACGGAAATAAATCGCGACGGGGGCACTAAGTCGCCGTCCGGCGGCTGCCAACGGACCAAGGCTTCCGCGCCGATGATTTCCCCGGTCCAGATATCCATCTGGGGCTGGTAGTAAAGAACGAACTCTTCCCGTTCCAGTGCCCGTCGCAAACCGCTTTCCAGCGACAATTTTTCCAGGGAACAAGCATTCATTCCAGGAGTAAAGAAATGGAGTTGATTGCCCCCATTTCGCTTGGCACGGTGCATGGCCGATTCGGCGTTACGTTCCAGAACCGCCCCCGAACGGCCATCATCGGGAAATATGGCAATCCCGAGGCTGGCTGAAACGAACACTTCCAGGGCATTGACCAATTCATTCACCGTGAACGGCTCGGCGAACGTCTGGAGTATTTTCTTCGCCACTTTTCCAGCATCTTGAGCATCGCCGATGGCCGGAAGAAAAATCACGAACTCGTCGCCGCCGACATGGGACAAGATGTCCGTTTCGCGTATCACCTGTATCAATCTGTCGCTAATCTTTTGCAACAGTGATTCGCCGCTGTCGAACCCCAGCGATTCGTTGACATGCTCGAAGCGGTCCAGCCCGAGGTAAAAAAGCGCGCCGCAGGGGCTATCCGCATCCGAGCACGCCAGTACATCTTGCATGTAGCTGCGAAACATGGCGCGATTGGGTAGTCCGGTCAGCGCATCGTAGTTCGACAAGTATTGAATTTCCGCCTCAGCCAAATTGTTGGCGGTGACGTCGGCAACCAGCAGCAGAACTCCGCCCACCAGTTGTTGAGCGCTATGTAGCGGTGCTACCCAAATGCTGATGTCCAGGGTTGAAGCGTCACGCCGCCGCTGATTGGACAACTGGATGCCGACGATGGCGTCGTTTTGCAGGGCGTCGTTGCAGTAGCGCTGAATTTCTTCGCGCCCGTCCGCCGCGAGGACCGGGAACGGCCTGCCCAGCACTTCGCGCTCGCTCCAGCCAAACAGTTTTTCCGCCACCCGGCTCCACAGCATGACTCTTTTCTCGCTATCGAGGGTGATGATCGCCAATGGTGAGGCGCTGATCAACGATTGCAGGCGGTCATTGCTCTTCTGCAACGCCGTTTTGAGGTTCCGGTATGCCGAAATGTCGTGCAGCGACACTGCATAATAGGCCCAGCTTCCTTCTTCCCACTGGAGCGCCGTCACCTGCATTTCGAGTATCACCTTGCCGCCGTCGGGTTGCGACATTTCGATCTCGGTGGTCTTGCCTTCGAGCAACGGGAAACCGAAAACGGTTCCGGCCAGCGCTTCCGCACGGCGTTGCATGAGCCGTGCGGCGGCGCGATTGGCGTAAAGTATCGTTCCACTGCGGGTGGTTACAATGATGCTCCCATGGAAGTTTTCCACGAGGGCGCTGAAATTGTTTTCCACGCTATCCCTGCAGGATTCGCAGCGGGATAAGGGGAAAAATCCCAAGCCCCCCAGAAAATCGGTTTGTAGGTTTTGCATAGCCATTTATCCTGTCGTTAGCGTTACCAAGGACACGTCGTCAATCGGCTCCAGTCCTTCCATGAAGGCAATCAGGCAGGACTTGATCGATTCCAGGGTATGCGCAGGCTCCTGCGCTTCGTTTATCGCCGTTTGCAGGCGGGCATCGCCGAACATTTCCCCGTGGGGGTTGACGGCCTCGGTCAAACCATCGCTATACATGACAAGATGGCAAGAAGACGGAACCGCCAACACTTCGGTACTGGCGTCGAACTCCTCGGCAGACATCACCCCCAGTGCCGGCTTGGCGCTGCGAATCCCCGCGATCACGCGATGGTCGTCATCCACCACCAACACTTGCGGCAACCCGCCATTCCATATTTCAATACTCGCTCGGGCCGGATTGATGCCGACCAGGCATGCGGCACAGAAGTGTCCGGTTGGCATGAAGCGGTGGAGCTTGTTGTTGATTTCCGCCGCGATCTTGCCGATCTTGCGGCCCTTCCTGGTCATCGAGAAGAACGCATCCGAAGCCGGTACCGCGCCGATCGCCGCCGCTAGTCCATGGCTGGTGAAATCGCCGAGCATCACGTTGATCCCGCCTTGCGGGGTGCGCTCGTAAAACAGGACATCCCCGCTGAAATGCCCTGCCGCCCATACCCAATGCTGGACATTGGCGCAACTCGCCTGAGCGCGATTCATTAGCTTGTCGAAAATTCGCTTTGCCATGCCGATCTCGAATTCGGTCTTTTGCTTGAATTTCTGCAAGCTGTCGTGAACCTGCAAGGTGCGTTCGATTACCGCGATTTTTGCTTTCAGAGCCTGATGGTTATGCGAGCTTTCGATGAAGTCGTCCGCATAGTTTTCGATGAATCGGGCAAGTGCCGGATCGTCCAATTCCGGCGACAGAAAGACTACCGGAACGAAACGTTGGCCATTGATGCAATTTTTTACTTGCAACACGATCTCGGGAGAATAGTGGTTTGGCGAAGATGCGTTCATCAACACCAGTTCAGCCCAATCTTGTCCGGCCAGTGCCAGCGCCTCGCCGTGGTTCAAGGCGACCCGAAGGCTGTGCCCTTCGGCGGCCAGATTATGGACGTGATGGGAGTGCACAGCCCTTTCACCATCGCATTCGACAATCAGAATGTTCATTTTTACCTCCACCGTTCAGTATTTGCCTCCCCGCAAAGGCAAGATTGCCTCATTGCGAGGCAATCTCATATCGGCGAAATCGGATTTTTGGGTAAGGCTTAGCTGCTGCGTTGTCAGGGAAGGATTACGCACCCGGGAAGGCACGGTGAGATTTCAACCTCTGGCGGCCAAATGCGGGTCGAGCAGGCGGTGATTGACGCCGTAGCGAATCAGATCGCTATTGTTTTCGACATGGAGCTTACGCATCAAACGCGCTTTGTGGGTGCTGATGGTTTTTGCGCTCAATGACAATTCCTCGGCGATTTCGATGAGATGCTTGCCTGCCAGCAACTTCTGAAACACCTGGAATTCGCGCTCGGAAAGATCTTCGTGAGGGAGAACATCGTTGGACAGGCTGAAATCCAGCACCATTTTTTCCGCCAACTCGGGTTCGACATAGCGTCCCCCGCACGCCACCTTCCGGATGGCGGCCAGCAGCATGTCCAGATCGCCGCCCTTGGTCACGTAACCAGAAACCCCGGCTTTCAGGGCGCGGGTTGCGGTCTGCCCGTCATTGCTCATGCTCAGCACCAATATGGGCAACATCGGTTTTTCCTGGCGAACTCGCTTGATGAGGTCGATTCCGCTGATACCCGGCATGGAAATGTCGAGCAAGGCGGCGTGGAAGGATTTCTTCTGGATGATTTCCAACATTTCCCAGCCGTTTGCGGCTTCTCCGCCCACCCTGATATCGGAACTGGCATTGATAACTTGCTTGAGCCCCTCGCGTACCAGGGCATGATCGTCGGCAATCAAAATATTCAGCATGTTTATCCCTTTATACAACACCAAAAGCGGCCCGACGCGAATTAACCCGGAAAGGTCTTTTGGTATCCCACGAGTAGATGGCGCGACAAATGACTGGCAAGCTCGTCATATGGGCAACGAACAAGCGGCGAAAACGAATCTCCGTACCCCCTCCATACATCCGTGGCAGAGCGGAGAACATACAAAAAACAACCACAAACCAACCTCCCTGGCGCAATCAAACCCTTTGGCGACAGGTCCGGGAAGCATCGTTTCTGGACTTATAGTAGCTCAGCAAACTGGGTTAACAACACTAATTTTGCATTAGGAATCCCCTAATTTATCTAAGGATAATTCCTATCCTTGTAAGGGAAACCTCAATGACGGCGGGATGTGATTGAAAATCAGGATATTTTTGAAAGAACCACGACGACAGCGGTTCCTTGCGGCTGTGCGGCTGAAATGGTGAGGGTCGCGCCTATCAGCTTGGCGCGATAGTCCATGGTCATCAAGCCCCGACTTTTACCTTCTTCCCCAACGCAAGCGGGGTACCCCACTCCGTCATCCCTGACGATCAGGCGTACCTCTTTTTCGTCCGATTCCAAATCGATGGTTAATTTGCTCGCGGCGCTGTGTTTCAGCGCATTGTTCAGCGCTTCCTGGGCAATACGGAACAAATGCGTAACGATCGCAAAATCGCCGATTTCATCGCATCCGCTACTCCTGAATTCACAGGGTATCCCCGATACGCCGGAAACATCGCTGGCCAGATGGGCCAAGCTTGGCTTAAGACCCTGCCGCGAAATATCGAACTGGATCAGACCATTGGAAAGATAGCGGACGGTACGGGTGGCCTCCCCGACCAACTCTGCGATGTGCTTTGCCTTTTGGCTACTTTGACTCCCGGACTTGGAGAGTTCGTTAAACAGCGCAGAGGCAAAGAAGCCTATCGCGGTTAGGGTCTGCCCCACGTTGTCGTGCAGTTCGCTGCCTAGATGCAGCCGCTCTTCCTCGCTGACCAGGAGTAGGTGAATTTCAAGTTTGCGGCGATTTTTTATCTCTTCCTCAAGGATCTCGGCTTTTTGGGTCAACGCCTGGGTTCTCTGGGCAACGCGCTGCGCCAAGGAATCATTCAGGGCGACGAGAGCGTTCTCTACCCACTTACGATCACTTAGGTCGATAAACGTAGCGAAATGGTGATCGTCCATAAATGTGATATGGACTCTGATGTATTTGACCGCTCCATCCTTGGAGGTGATTTGAACTTCCATCGGTTCAAATTCGCCTTTCCCCTCTTTGGCAATATTTATGAGCCGCTTATACTCATTGCTTACCCACGCACGATATTCCGGGTCAGGATAGGCGAGTATCCACCACCGCGCGAGATTGGGAATATCCTCGATGGAATAGCCGAACATTTCCGTGAAGTAGGGGTTCAAATACAAGGTGTTCTTCCCATCATTGGAGGAAAGCCGCACGCCGACCGGCAGGCTCTCCAGCATGGTGCGTTCGCGGCGCTCGGCCTCCTGAAGCTTCTCCATGGCCGCAACCACTTCACGGGTGCGCGCCGCGACCATCTCTTCCAGATGGTCGCGGTATTGAAGAACTTCCTGTTCCGCCCGTTTGCGCGCGGTGACGTCCAGCCCGATGGCCAGCAGGCCGACAACACGGCCGTCGGCATCCTTGAGGGTTTTGTCATACCATTCAATCAACTTTTCCCGCCCATCACGGGCAACGATGGCATTCACATTACCGTTGGCATGGAAGTCATTGATTGCTTCCAGAAACAAGACCTTGGTTTGCGCTTGGATCTGAGGCGGCAAAAAGGTTCCAAACCAATCCTTGCCCCGCACTTCTTCCTGTGAATAACCCGACAGGGTTTCCAGGTACGCGTTGATGCGAATGATCCGCCCCTCTACATCCAGCACCAGCACGATGGTCTGTGCGGTATCGATCAGGCTTTCGGCGAAATCCCGTTCATTTCGCAACATCGCCTCAACTTGTTCGCGTTCCCTTAATTCCGCCTCAAGCCGACTGGAGACGACCGTCTGGCGCTGCCATCCACGGTAGATCAGCCAGGCTGAACACAGCGTAACCAGGAAGAACAGTACCGCCAACGCGGCTATCTTAATCGCCTGCCGTCGCCACTCGGCAAAATAATCGGCGGTGGCGAGTCCGACTGCAACGAAGAGTGGAAGATCATCGATCTGCCGATAAGAAACAGTCCTCTCAAAGCCATCTACACCTGAGTAATTCTGGTAGGTAATAGCCTTGCGACCGGCCTGAATCATTTCCCTCAGTGGCAGTGGCGCGCCCGGAGAACCGATCAGGTTGCCGACTCCCCGCGGCTCTGGATAGCGTGCGACGGTACCCAGTTCGCCGTCGCGCAGCACGATACTTCCGTGGGGGCCGACATCAATGGCGGAAAACGTCTGGGAGAGACGCTCCAGCGTAATCGCCGCGAAGGCGATTCCGCCAAACGAGCCATCCGGCTGCTCGATGCGCCGAACCAGGAGGATCACCCATTTCTGGTTGATACGGCTTATTTGTGGCTTGGAAAGCAGCAATCCCAGCTTGGGATTTTCCCGCAGGCGGATGAAATGGGGCCGATCGGCAATGTTGACTCGCGAATTGGAGACGACATCGCTACCATAAACCAGCATTCCTTGCGCGTCGGCAATCCGCAGGGCGTCGATTTCCGGCAAGCGCAGCCGCATCCGCTTGATATGCGTGTTGAAGGCATTTTTATCGACGCCTCTACTAGTGTTACGTTGCTCCTGGTATTCGTCGATCACATCGACCAGGGCAACATCAACGGCCCGAATGTAGCCAGCAATTTCATTTTCCAGCACCCGCGTCAAATTTTGAGTATTGAGTTCGGCCTGCTCCTGATAGTGGCGATAACTCTGCTGCATCGACAACCAGATCAGGGTTAAAACCAAAAGATTGATTAACAGGACTCCCCCTATCAAGCGCGAGATAAAGGGCTTCGAAGTAACCGTTAAAGGGGGGGAGGCAGATTGTTTAGTAATTGGGCCAACCATCGATATGGACTCTATCCCTGAAACCGGTTCTTATTTGGAGTGCTTCAAGCTGATTCTAGCCCATTCGCCCTATCAGGCGAACTATTGGGATTTCAATTGCCTGTGTTCCCTTGCCGTTTCACGCCACGCCAGTGCTTCGAGAATTGGCGCGGCAATGACTACCCAAGTACCTAACACCACCGTTTAGCGCCGTTTTCGGTAAATTATTAACCGGTAGCTACGCCACTTACGACGTCGCACCATCCGGCGATTCGGCCACCTGCAACACTTTTTGGATCAGCCCGATATTCAGCGCAATCGCTGTTGGGCGATTGACTTTGTGCGGCAATTTGGCAGGCAGGAACCAGCGGTACTCGGAATGCTCATGGTTCAGACGCGGTTCAATTTCGCGGTCAGTCAGAAGAAGGAAGTAATGCAGTTCGCGCAAGGCCTCGACATAACCGATGTCCTTAATCTCGGCACCGTTGATGCCGCCAAAGCTGACCAGATCGCCAGCGGCCAATTCGACGCCGATCTCCTCGGACAACTCGCGCCGTAACGCGTCACGCGGATTCTCGCCTGGATCGATGTGGCCGCCAAAAAAATTCCACAAGTCGGGCTTGTTGACCGACGCCGAACGCTTTCCAAGCAGGAAAGTTCTGGTGGAAGTACAGTAAATGATGGCCCATGCTCCGGCCTTATTGTTGAAGTTCATGATCTGCGGGACCGCTCACGTAAATTGACTAAATCATAGCATTGCTCGATTGGGTAATCAGTCGCTTTCGTCTCAAGGCGCGGCTATCGCAACAGAACAAGAATCGTGTTGCCCTACAGCAGGAAGCCTTGCGAAAAGGCCGTGCGGAAGTTGGTTTGCCCAATTAGTACGCGGCTTAAGGAAGGCGCTCCACTCACCAAAGTAGGGTTTTGTTTTTCGAACTTTCGAGATACCCTTGAGACATTAGAAGATTGCCTAGGAGTAAAAAATGTCGATCGTCGATTGGTCTAGCGATTACTCCATCAATAATTCCATTATCGATTCCCAGCACCAGCGGCTTTTCGATATCGTCAACAACCTGCATCTGGCTCTGCTTGACCACGACAAGAGGCACGATGCGGTGTCCGTCGCGCTCGACGAATTGTTTGATTTCTCCAAGACACATTTCGCCGAGGAAGAGCGCCAGATGGAGGCCGCGAACTTCCCCGGACTGGGCGAACACAGGGACGCGCACGCAGCCTTGCGTCAAAAAATACTAGAGTTTCAAGATCACCTGTCCAAGGAGGAGCCTGTATCCTTAGGTGCCGACTTGCTCGGCTTCCTAATCAGCACGTGGCTGTTTTCGCACGTTTTGGGGATAGATAAGAAGTTCGCGCATTATTTGAAGCACTAAGCCGCCAGTTTTTGTCGCAGGCGAACCCTGCCAACATACCGGTTTCTTGTGTCTGTTGCGCCCGCGCAATGATGAAATCCGGCTACAAGAGCTTACATGGACGCTGGAACGCAAAAAGCCCAACCTTTGGAGTTGGGCTTTTTGCTTTATTTATCTGGTTGCGGGGACAGGATTTGAACCTGTGACCTTCGGGTTATGAGCCCGACGAGCTGCCAGACTGCTCCACCCCGCGTCTGATGAAGTGCATTATACGGACATCATCCGGTTTTATCAAGAAATATCGTAACAATATGTTTTTATTAGCCATACAGATGGCAGTGAGTTTCGTGAGCGGTCCCTGCACCACTAACGGGCGGATAAATCTCCCGGCACTGGCTCATGGCCTTCGGACAACGGGGGTGAAAATGGCAACCAGTGGGAGGATTGGCGGGGGAAGGCAGGTCGCCGCTCAGGCGGATGATTTCGGGTTTGATGGCTGAATCCACCGAAGGAGCGGCGGAAAGCAGCGCCTGGGTATAGGGATGACGGGGGGTGCTTAGCAGTTCTCCGGCTTCGCCGCGTTCGACGATGCGCCCCAGGTACATCACTGCCACTTCGTGGGCGAAATATTCCACCACAGCCAGGTTATGGGTAATGAATAGATAAGCCAGCCCTAGTTCATCTTGCAACGCTTTGAGAAGGTTGAGGATTTGTGCCTGGACTGAGACATCCAGCGCGCTGGTGGGTTCGTCGCACACGATCAGCTTGGGATTGACTGCCAAGGCACGGGCAATGGCGATGCGCTGCCGCTGGCCGCCAGAAAATTCGTGGGGGTAGCGGAATTTTGCTTCCCCCGCCAGGCCGACTTGTTGCAATAATTCGTCCATGCGCGTTTGACGCTCGGTTTCCGACTTGCCCAGGTTAAGGGCGATCATGCCCTCTTCGAGGATGTCACCCACTCTCATGCGCGGATCGAGCGAGGAAAAGGGATCCTGGAATATCACCTGCAAGTCGGCGCGGTGACTGCGCAGACGAGCCGTATTGAGACGGGTCAGTTCGACGCCAGCATGACGCACGCTGCCGGCGGTGGGCCGCACCAGTTGCAGGATGCCCTTGCCCACGGTGGTCTTGCCACAGCCGGATTCACCGACCAGCGCCAGGGTGCGGCCCGGACGAATATCCAGGGAAACCCCGTCAACCGCCCTGACCTGTCCGACGACACGCTGGAATAGGCCTTTGCGGATGGGGAAATGGACTTTCAAACCACTGACTTCGAGTAGGGGGTGCGCAGATAGCGCCAGGGGTTCGCTTGGGGAAGTCGCTACAGGCACGTAGCCAACGCTTTCAGTTGTCGGCGCGTCCGGGGCATACAAGAAACAGCGGACACCCCTCCCCTCCCCGGTCTCCAGCCATGCCGGAAGGTTATCCGCACAAGGCGCGAATGCCCGCTCGCAACGTTCGACGAAGCGGCACCCGCTAAAAATCTTGTCCAGTTTTGGCACGGACCCCTTGATGACATCCAGACGCTGGCCGCGCTTGGCTTGGCCCGGCAGGGAGGCAAACAGCTTTTGCGTATAGGGATGGCGCGGAGCGGCGAAAAAAGCCTCGCGATCCGCTGTTTCGACGATTTCCCCGGCGTACATCACCGCCACGCGGTTGGCCATTTCGGCTACCACGCCCAGGTCGTGGGTGATGAGCAGAATTGCCATGCCGCGCTTTTTCTGGAGGCGGCGCAGCAGTTCGAGAACCTGGGCCTGGATGGTCACGTCCAGCGCGGTAGTCGGCTCGTCGGCGATCAGCAGTTCGGGTTCGCAGGCCAGCGCGATGGCGATCATCACGCGCTGCTTCATCCCGCCGGAAAGCTGGAAGGGATAATCGCCGCTACGCCGTGCGGCATCGGGAATGCCGACTTCGTCGAGCAGTTCGACGACGCGTAGCCGCAGCGCTTCGCCTTCCAGATCGGTATGTTGTTGCAGGGTCTCAATGATCTGCTGGCCGACGGTCAACACCGGATTGAGGCTGGTCATCGGCTCCTGGAAGATCATCGCGATGCGCTTGCCGCGCACGCTGCGCATCGTCGATTCGGGTAACGCCAATAGATCTTCGCCGCCCAGCAGCACAGCACCACCAGCGACATGCCCGGCTTCCGGCAGCAGGCGCATGAGAGACAGCGCGGTCATCGACTTGCCGCACCCCGATTCGCCGAGCAGGGCGAAGGTTTCGTGGCTGCGGATGTCGAAGCTCACGCCGTCCACGGCGCGCACGCTGGATTTGCCCGATGCCAGGAGGGTGGTGAGGTTGCGGACTTGCAGGAGGATTTCGCTCATTTCACCCTCGGGTCAAAGGCGTCGCGCACGCAGTCGGCGAACAGGTTGGCGGCCAGCACCAGCACGAACATGAAGCAGAAAGCCGCCGTCAGCGACCACCAGACCAGCGGCTCGCGGGCCATTTCCAGGCGCGCCGCGTTAATCATGTTGCCCCAACTCTGGGTGGTGGGGTCGACGCCCACCCCGACGTAGGACAACACCGCCTCGGCCAGCACCAACCCGGAAAAATCCAGCACCACGGCGATCAGCACGATATGCATCACGTTGGGCAAAATGTGGCGCACGATGATACGCACATGGCCGACCCCGAAAGCGGTCGCTGCCTGGATGAAATCGGCCTCGCGCAATTTCATCGCCTCGCCGCGCAGCAGGCGGCATAGCCCGGTCCAACTGGTCATGCCGAGGATCAGGCAGAGGAACAGCAAGCGCAGGTCAGCACGGGCGTTGACGGTGTCGAACAGATCGGCGTTGCTGTCCATGTAAACCTGGAGGATCAGCACGGCTGCGGCAATCAGCAGCACGCTCGGGATCGAATTCAGCGTGGTGTAGAGATACTGGATGGCATCATCCACCCAGCCCCGGAAATAGCCTGCCGCAATCCCCAGGAACAGCGCGAAGGGCAGCATCACCAGGGTGGTGACGGTACCGATTATCAGCCCGGTACGGATGCTCTTCAGAGATAAATAAAACACGTCCTGCCCGACCTTGTCGGTGCCGAAGATGTGATAGTTGAACGACAGCGCCGCCGCCGTCGAGGCGATAATCAGGACAGCGGCAACGGCGCCCAGCAAGGTGCGCCAGGGAATTTCGTCCTCTCCCCGGACGATCCGTTTCCAGGCCTGCCCGGCGGATAAGTGGCGATGCCGCGCCAGGGAAAGCGTGGTCAACAAGGCGATTCCCCACCACAGCACCACGCCGTGAAAGACTCCCTTGGCGGTGGTCGCGACTACATCGGCGGTGAAATCGTCGAAGTCTTCCAGGTGCGCACCGCCGTATTTCAGGCGCGGATAGTCGCGTTTCTGCCCGCCCCCCGGCAGCTCAATGGTTTCCTTGGTGAACAGGTGGGTGGCAAATGGCGCGGAATAGGTTTTCTCCACATGGGTGCGCAGCGAAGTCGTCATCAAGTCGAAAACGCTCAACACTTCCGGCGCATATTGGCGCGCCTCGCCGGGCTTGGCTTGTGGGAGGGCAAGGCGAAAATGCAGGGAATCGGCCAAACCGATCACCACGAAAGCCGTCAGCACTGCGGCGGACACCACCCCTACCCGGCTGCGCGCCACTTTGCGCCAAGGGGCGGCGAGATGCTCGCGTTTCCCTGTCCGCCAGGCATAAAACCATACGCCCGCCACAAGCAGCCAGATCAGGGCATCAGTCCACAGGAGAACAGGCTTGAAGAGCGTCATTCCAGGCGTATCCTCGGATCGACCAGGGTGTAGGAAATGTCGGTGAGCACCAAGCCGACAATATAGAGCAGCGAACCGATGAATACCATGGCGCGAACGATGGCGAAATCCTGGGCCTGGATGGCGTCGATGGTATAGCTGCCCAGGCCGGGGATGCCGAAGAAGGATTCGCTGACCAGGCTACCCATGAACAGCAGCGGAATCACCACCACCACCCCGGTGAGGATGGGGATCATGGCGTTTTTCAGCACATGACCGAACAGCACGCGCATCTCCGACAAGCCCTTGGCACGGGCGGTGCGCACGTAATCCTTGGCGGTTTCCTCAAGGAATATCGTGCGGTACCAGCGCGCCCCGCTGCCGATGCCGCCTACCACCCCGACGATCACCGGCAACACCACGAATTTCAGGGCATTCACCCCGCTATCGAAACCGGAAATCGGCACCAGATGGAGCATCTTGCTCACCAGATACTGTCCGCCGATGATGTAGAACAGCCCGGATACCGACATCATCGCCACGCACAACACCACCCCGGCGATATCGATATAGGTGGCGCGGAAAAACGCCATCAGCATCGCAAAGGTGACATTCACCGCCAGTCCGATCACGAATACCGGCAGGGCGATGGCGAGGCTCGGCCACATGCGGGTCTTGATGTCGCGGGCAATGTCGCGACCCTCGTCGGAACTGCCGAATTGCAGGGCGAACATTCCCAGGGATTTTTCGAAGAAAATGGTGTCGGCGGCCTTCCCTGTGCCTTCCGCTGCCCTGTTCCACATCAACGGCTTGTCGTAGCCGCGCTCGTGCTTCCACTTGGCGATGGCTTCCGGCGTGACATGTTTCACCCCGAGATGAATGCGCGCCATGTTGTCCGGGGTGTTCACCACGAAGAACAGCGCGAAGGTAAGCAGGTTCACCCCGATCAGGATGGGGATGGCATACAGCAGGCGGCGCAGGATATAGGCGGTCATGCGCTTTCCAAAACGGCCCAGTCTTCCAACTGTAGCCCCGGCACACGTTCGAAATGGCGGGTATTGTGAGTGACGAGGATAAGGTTTTCAGCCAGGGCGTGTGCTGCGATCAAGGTATCCATTGTGCCGATGGGCTGGCCGATTTTGCGCAAGTGAGCGGCAAGAGAGCCGTAACAATCGGCGGTCGCATTTGTCCAGGCCAGGGTCGTCATTTCCTTCAACAAAAGATCGATAGCCGTCCGACGCTTGTCGGTGGCGTCAAGTAGTGCTTGGCCGAAACGAATTTCCGCGCGCGTCGCCACGGAAATGGCGACTTCCTCGGCTTGCATGGCCGCCAGCAAGCGTTGATGCAGTGCAGGGTAGGTATGGCGCAGCAAATAGCCCAATATGTTGGTGTCGGCCAGATAGCGGATCACTTACTGGCTTTCCTTGCCGGGTTCCGAATTTGTCCAAAAAGCAAAGGGATTGCGCGGCGTCTCGTTCTGCCTGTCGGACTCCGACAGAAAATCGTCGGGTAGCGGATTTTCCTCAATCATGCGAAAAAGTTTCTCCAACGTTTGCAGGCGGTTGTCTTCCTTGGGCCTGAGCGTAATTTCGCCGGTAACCTCGTTTTTGCTGATCCACATTTCGCTGACATTGACGCGGAATGCCTTGGGCAAACGCACCGCCTGGCTGTGTCCGGCGGTAAATACCTTGGCGGTGGCTGTCATGGCGCGTCCTTTATGTATATCCAAAAACGTAATTACTTTATCACCGAGGGGAAACCGGGTCAAAATTCCCGAGTGTCGCCCGTTCCCGGCGCCGATAGGTCGCCACCGCCGGTGCCAACGCGGCTGCCAATACCGCCAGCAGCGCGATTATCGGCCACCAGATGGGGCGGTTCCACTCGCGGCGCTTCTCGCTACGCAGTTGCGCGTCGATGCGCTGGTATTTGAGGCTGTTGTTGGCCATCAGGTTGGGTTTGAGGTTCTTGTACCAAGCGTGGTTGAGGCTATATTGCTTGGGATGGAAACCCCAAATCCACGGAGCGTCGTGCCGCGCGATCTCGACCATTTCATCGATGATTTTCTGGCGCGCCGGGCTGTTGTCCATATTTTTCATTTTCTCGAACAAGCGGTCGAATTCGGGGTTTTCATAATTGGCCGAATTCTCGCCATCCTTGCCGACTCGCGCATTGGGGCCGTAGAGGAGGAACAGGAAATTCTCCGGGTCGGGATAATCGGCATTCCATCCCCAGTGGAAGATCTGCGCGTTACCCTTGCGGATCTTGTCCTGGAAGCGGTTGTAGTCGGTGTTGCGCACCACCAACTGGATGCCGATGTTGCCGAATTGCTTGCGGATCCAGTCGAGGCGCGCCTTGTCGTCCGGTCCGCTGGCAGTGAGATCGAGATAAAGGAGCAGCGGTTTGCCGGTCTTTTCCTCGCGTCCATCCGGGTAGCCGGCTTCGGCGAGCAGTTTTTTTGCCTGTTCCAGCGACTTGCGGCGCGGTTTGCCGTCGGCCCATTCGTAAACGTAGGGATTGATCCCCGCCGCACCTTCGTGGAAACCGAATATCCCCGGCGGCAGCGGCCCTTGCGCCGGAATGCCGCGCCCATTGGCGAAAATCGAGATGAACTCCTCATAATCCAGGGTGATGGAAATCGCCTGGCGCAGCTTGCGCGCCTTGTCGCTCAAGCCGCCCACCACCGGGTCGAGCATGTTGAAGCCGTAGTAATAGTTGGTCGCCGTCACCGTGGTTTGCAGGGTAATGCCCTTCTCCCGCATCCTATCCGTGACCGCGGCCTCGCCCTGGGGGGTGACGCGCACCGCCTGGTCGAAGCTGTCCGAGGTGATCCCCGAACCGTCGTAATAGCCTTGCAGGAACTTGTTCCAGTAGGGAATGCTTTCTTTTTCCAGGCTGAAAATCACCTTGTCGATAAAGGGCAGCGGCTGGCCGGCATCCTGTAACAGTCCTGCGGCGGCATCGCCCGGCTCGCCCTCGGCGGGATAGGCCTCGCCGTGGAAATTGGGATTGCGCTCCAGCACCATGCGACGATTCGGGTCGTTCTCGGTGAGTTGGTATGGGCCGGTGCCGATGGGATACCAGTCCAGGGTGAGATTTTTCTCGGCCATGCCGGACTGGCCGTAAAAGCGGTCGGCTTCGGGGGGCACCGGGGCGAAAAACGGCATTGCCAGCCAATACTGGAACTGCGGATACTTGCCTTTCAGCTTGACGCGATAGGTATAGCGATCCAGCGCCTCGGCGCCTTCCAGCGGAAATTTTTCCAGGTCGAGAGTGCCGGTCTTGGCCGCTTCGCTCAAGGTCTTGGCATATTTCTTGAGTCCCACGATGTAGTCCGCCATCACCCCGAAAATCGGCGAATGCAGCTTGGGATGCGCCAGCCGCTTGATCTGATTGACGAAATCGCCAGCCACCAGTTCACGGGTGGCGGATTGCGGGAAATCGGCAAGCTTGAACTTGTCCGCCAGATCCTCGGGTTTGAGGTGGTGGTACAGGTAGTTGCCCGCCCCATCCTTGGCGAAAGCCGGATGCGGCTGATAGCGGATGCCCGGCTTGATGCGGATGTCGTAGATGCTGAAAGTCACGGCCGCGACCGGCGCGTCATCCGGCAGTACCTTGCCCTTGGCATCAACGAAGCGTGGCTTGGGCATTTCCGCCGCGGATAGCGGGATCAGGGTGTAAGGCCGTTTGAGGTAATGATATTGCAGCGGCGGCTCATAAATCTGCGCCGTGAAAGTGACTTCGTTGGAACTGTAGGATTGCACCGGGTCGAGGTGCTTGGGGCGTTCGGTGAACGACGAATAGAGGATGTTCTTGCCCTCGTCGACCGCCGGATAGGGATTGTTCCACGGCGAGTCACTACAGCCCGCCAGCGGAAAAACCACCAGCAGCAAGACAAAACGGGCGCCACTCAGCGCCCGTCGAATCACCTCGTAAATCGGCATCGCCTAGTTGCCTGAAGCGGCGTCCTCCGCGTTGCCCAAGGCGGTGATGTTGAATCCGCCATCGACATAGGTAATCTCGCCGGTCATCCCGCTCGCCAGGTCGCTGCACATGAAAGCGGCGACGTTACCGACTTCCTCGATGGTCACGTTACGCCGCATCGGCGCGTGTTTCTCGTTATAGGAAAGCAGTTTGCCGAAATCGGAAATACCGCTCGCCGCCAGGGTCTTGATCGGCCCTGCGGAAATGCCGTTGACCCGGATGCCCTTCGGCCCGAGGCTCGCCGCCATGTAGCGGACATTGGCTTCGAGGCTGGCCTTGGCCAGGCCCATCACGTTGTAGTGCGGCACTGTGCGTTCCGCACCCAAATAGGACAAGGTCAGCAAGGAGGCATTGCGGCCTTCCATCAGCGGCAAACCGGCCTTAGCCAGCGCGGTGAAGCTGTAGGAACTGATGTCGTGGGCAATCTGGAAATATTCGCGCGTCACCGACGACACGTAATCCCCCGCCAGCGCTACCTTGGGCACGAATGCGATGGAATGCACGATGGCATCCAGCCCATCCCAGCGCTTGCCGAGTTCGGAGAAAAGCTGGGTGATTTGATCGTCGTCGGCCACGTCGCAGGGAAAAACCATGTCCGTACCAAATTCTTTTGCCAAGTCGGCAACCCGATCCTTGATCTTGTCGTTCTGGTAGGTAAAGGCCATTTCGGCCCCCTCGCGCTTCATCGCCTTTGCAATGCCGTAAGCGATGGAGCGGTTGCTGATGAGGCCGGTTATCAATGCGCGTTTATTTGCCAGGAAACCCATGCTTGTCCCTTCTGCGTGCCCGTGGATTGACGATAAAGAGGTCGCATTATACCCCAACCGTCTTGGAGAAGGTTTACCCCCAGGGAAGCCGGAAATAGCCGGCAATCGGCAAGTAAAATTGCCAACTGCCCCACAGCACGGTACAATGCGCAGCTTCGGGGTGTAGCGTAGCCTGGTAGCGCGCCTGGTTTGGGACCAGGATGTCGGGAGTTCAAATCTCTCCACCCCGACCAGTTCTCTTCTTTTCCGCTTGAAGTGCCCGTAGCTCAACCGGATAGAGCACCAGCCTTCTAAGCTGGGGGTTGCGGGTTCGATTCCTGCCGGGCACGCCACAAACAATTTAATAAATTTAAATTTCCCCCGGCATAGTAACGACCCCTAAATTTGTATACGCCAAAATAATGTTCCGCATTATGGGAGCTGTTCCCACTTTCAGTGGCAGCAGCATTTTTGAGCTTATAGAACCATGGAGAGCGTCTCGATATGGCTTCACCAATTTCCCTGAATCAAATTCCTCAAACCAACATCTTTCGTCCCGGCGACGTGTTTGTTCTCTTCGGCGAACTTTTTGGCCGTGGCTATGCAAACGGGCTGGTCAACGAAGCCCGCAAGGCCGGCATGGAGATCATCGGGATCACCGTAGGCCGCCGCGACGAGAACAACGCCCTGCGCCCGCTCGACGACGCGGAGCTTGCCGTTGCGGAGGCCAATCTCGGCGGACGAATCATCAACGTGCCGCTGATGGCCGGCTTCGACCTTGATGCGCCTGCGGGCGAACCGGCCCCGACCGACATGCTCGGCCACCTGACTCTGAAGAGCTGGCCGGACGACAAGCTCGACTGGCAACACATCGAGAAGTGCCGCGCCATCGGCGTCAACCGCTTCAAGAACGCGGTGACGGAAGTCATGGCCCGCCTCGACGGGATGATCGCCGACGGGCGCAACGTGTTCTTCGCCCACACCATGGCCGGCGGCATTCCCAAGGCCAAGGTGTTCCTGGCCATCGCCAACCGCATTTACAAGGGACGTGGCGAACGCTTCATGTCTTCGCAGGTTCTTCTCGATAGCGATCTGGGCAAGCTGATCCTGCAAAACTTCGACGAAGTGACGGCAAACAGCTTCCAACACCTGATTGACGGTAGCGCCGCAATCCGGGCACGGATTGCGGCGAGCGGCGGCCAAGTGCGCTACACGGCCTACGGTTATCACGGCACGGAAATACTCATCAATGGCCGCTACCAGTGGCAGACCTACACCAATTACACCCAGGGTTACGCCAAGATGCTGCTGGAACGCATCGCCGCTGCAAGCTGGAATGCGGGGGTCAAGGCCACGGTTTATAACTGCCCGGAGATTCGTACCAATTCCTCCGACATTTTCGTCGGCGTCGAACTGCCGCTGATGTCCTTGCTATTGGCCTTGAAGAAGGAGAATGGCGGTGCGTGGGCTGAAGAGCAGTGGCGGATATGCCGTGATTTGCTGCAAGACGGCAACTCGCTGGAAACATTGCTGCAAAAGATCGAGGACTTCAATGCCAGCGAGGTGATGCAGGGCTTCCACGATTTCGACGCATGGCCGATGCCCAACAGTACCGCTTTGGCTGACCTGATGATCGGTGCATCGGAAGAAATAGTCCAGATGCACAAGGACCGCAAAACCCTGATTACCGATCATTTGAGCAGCCTGGTTCTGGAAGCCACCGGGCCGCTGATGTTCCATGAGACATCCAACCCCGCCGCGCCGGTGCTGTGGCTCAATCACGACATCATCGCGCAGCAGTTGAACCAGATGCACGCTTGATACAGGGCCGGGTTCAGAACACCAGGGTTTTCCAATCCGGGGCGATGGACCGCGCAACAAAAGCCGACGCCCCGGCCACTCCCGATAGTTCCGGAATCATGGTGATGCCGTTGGAAGTATGTTGGGTGACCGCCATCGAACAGGCCAGAAAACGCACCCCCAGGTTCGCGGCTTCGCGCATGAAGGCATAGACTTTTTTACCGCCGCTGGTGACGGCCTGCTCGGCAACACCGGGTACCAGCAACTTCACGGATGGGCCGGCGAAATGGATTTCCACTTCGCTATCGAGAGCCGCCGCCGCAGTGGCATACACAAAAGGCGCGGCGCACAGGTCGGGTTGCTCGGGCGTGGTTGCCCACAGCAGGATCGCGAGTTTGCTCATGGCTCGACCCGCGCATCCGGCTCCATCGCCCGCAGATGGGCAACGTAGGCGGCAGCATCCACCAAAGCAGCACTTTCCGCCTCCCAATCCAACGGCGTGCCGCGCGCCATCCATCCTCCACCGTAAGGATCGTCGTTGATGATCTGCGGGCGGTCCTCGGCAAGTTCATTGGCTTCTTCGAGGACGAAGGAAAGCGGAGCATGCACGGCAATCACTGTCTTGGCGCTTTCCACGGTGCCCAGCCCCCGGCCCTGCTCCACTTGGGCGCCCCTTGGCTTTGCCGTGAAGGCAATCACCTTGCCGGCGAGAAACAGCCCGAAGCTGGTAGCGCCGACCACCACTTTATCGCCGTCGTGCAGCACCCACATGTCGTAGCGCGGATCATAACGGCGGTCGGCGGGAATTGCCCCGCAAAAAGGTTCACGAGCCATCAGTGTGGGCGGATCGTGCCGCCAGGGACGATCAAAATATTACGGTCGTGGAAGGTCATGGATATCTCATTCAGAAAATGGAAAACGGGCGGAAGAGAGTGGGAGTCGAACCCACCAGGGACCGCTTGGCGCCCCCTGTCGGTTTTGAAGACCGGCCGCCCCACCGGGGGACGATCTCTTCCGTGATACTACTCACCGCAAAATCCACTGCCGCACCGTGCCCGGCTCGCGCCGGACATGGGCGTCCCTGACGCGTCGAGTGTAGCCAACGCGGTCGAAGAACTCAAGAATATGGATGGCCACCTTGCGGCCCCCGCCGATGAGGTCGCGCAACGCCGCTGCCCGTGCCATTCCGTCGCGGATGCACAACGCGTCGACATGGTTTGCCAACTCTGCCACGGCTTCTGCCGTGAAGTAATGATCCTGTGCGATGGGATAGATCAAACCCACCCGCGCCACGCGCTTCATCAGCCCGCGCACACCCTCCTCCGCCTTGCCGCTGCCGTGCGCCATGTCGCGCACTCGCGGCGGCTGGAAGGGAGCAGCGTCGAGCAAAGGTCGCAACTGCTTCCACAGTTCGCCGTCGGATGCCGACAGCGTGGCCCGGTGTTCGGGTAGATGCAGCCAGCCGCCGCTCTGGGCAAGTTGGCCGGCAGCTTGCAGTTCGCTGATAAGACGATCGAAAGCAGCGCGCGCCAAGGTCGGCAACGTTAGACGGCACAACCGGGCGCGTTCGACGCCGATCATCTCGGGTGCGCGCTGGTGTTCGGCGGCAAGCGCCGCCAGCAGACGCTCGCCGAGCCGTTGCCAGCCCTCCGCGGTAAATCCAATGGTCGTGCCGGCGTCCTCGATGATCGTCAGACCGAGTGCCTGCCATAGCAAAGCGGGGGCGTCGAGGTTGCGGCTCAAGGCGTAGCGGCCTAGATCGACGCCATCCGGCTGGCGTTCCAGTGCCGCCCGCAACGCCGGTACCGGGTCGTCGTCCCCAAGCAGGCGCAGCATGGCGAGGCGTTCTGGCGCACGTTTGTGGCGCGTCGGCGGAAAGATGTCGAGTACCCGGCCTCCGCCGAGGGTGTGCGTCGCCGATTGGTCGCGCAGAATGAAGCGATCCAGGGAAAGCGTGCCGACCGGCTTGTCGAGCAATATTTCGGCAAGCATGGTGGCGCCGGGGCTGAGACTCTCGCCTTCCAACAGCGCCAGCCGCCCGAGGATATCGACAGCCCCCAGATGCACATGTAGCGGCTGCCAATGGCGTAATGGTTCGAACGCACGCACCTCGCACTGAAAGCGCTGCACCGGCAGGTGCAGGCGTGGCGCGACGACCCACATGCCGCGCGCCAGGTCGGATTTTTCGAGATCGCCGGCAAGATTCATCGCGATGCGCTGCCCGGCGCGGCCTTCCTGTGCCGGGCTATCCTGAACGTGCAAACCGCGCACCCGCGCCGTGAGTCCGGGCGGCGTTACGATGACGCTATCGCCGACGGCAACGCGGCCGGAAAACGCCGTGCCGGTCACGACTAAACCGATGCCTTGCAAGTTAAAGACTCGGTCGATGGCAAGGCGAAACCCGCCATCCTCCTTGCGTTGACCGATTGTACGGGCGGCTTCAAGCAGGTGTTCGCGCAGGGCGGCGATGCCTGCGCCGCATTCGCCAAATCGTGCTGCGACGGGGAAAAGCGGAGCCTTAGCCAGCGGGGTTTCGGCGAGCAGACCGGCGATTTCATCGCGGGCCGCTGCCAGCCGCTGTGGGGTCACCGCATCGGCCTTGGTCAACGCCACCGCGCCACGGATGAGGCCCAGCAAGCCGGCGATAGCAAGGTGCTCGCGGGTTTGCGGCATTGGGCCATCGTCGGCGGCGACCACCAGCACCAAGAAATCGATACCGGTGGCGCCGGCCAGCATATTGTGGACGAGCTTTTCGTGCCCCGGCACATCGACGTAGCCGAGCAGGCCGTCGTCGGTATAGGCATAACCGAGATCGAGGGTGATGCCGCGCGCCTTTTCCTCCGGCAGGCGGTCGGCATCCACGCCGCTGAGCGCCTTGACCAGCGTGGTTTTGCCATGGTCGATGTGGCCTGCGGTGCCGACGATCATGATTCGCTGCTCATCGGGGTAGGCCGATCTGTCCGAGTTGCCCGGCGAATTCCGCCTCCCCATCCAAGCCGAGACAGCGCAGGTCGAGCCGCAACGCATTGTCGGCAATCCGGCCGATCACCGGCACCGGCAGGCGGCGCAGGCGTTCTTCCAGGGTATGCAGGATGCCGGTGCGCTTGCCTTGGGGGCGTATCACGAGTCCCGCAGAAGGAAGCCGGTCCACCGGCAGCGAGCCGGAGCCGATCTGGCTGGTGACCGGCTCGCTGGTAACCGTCACCGACCACGCCGCCAGCGCGGCCTGGAGAATCGGCAGCAGGCGCTCGGCTTGTACGCGGATATCTGCCTCCGGGCGGGTCAGCACGCGGATGGTGGTCAGCCGTTCGGCGAGGCGTTCGGGGGCACGGTAGAGTTGCAGCACGGCTTCCAGCGCGGCAAGAGTAAGCTTGCCGACACGCAACGCCCGTTTCAGCGGATTCTTCTTGATCTTGGCGATCAGTTCCTTGCGCCCGGCCAGGATCCCGGCCTGTGGGCCGCCGAGCAGCTTGTCGCCGGAGAAGCTGACAAGGTCGGCACCGGCGGCAAATGCCTCGCGCGGCGTGGGTTCGTGCGGTAGCCCCCACTGTTCGAGGTTCGCCAGGGTACCGCTGCCGAGATCGACAACCAAGGGGATGCCGTGACCGCGTGCGATGTCCGCCAGTTCCGCCTCGGGAACCGCATGGGTGAAGCCCTGCACCACGTAGTTGCTGGTGTGCACCTTCATCAGCATCGCGCTACGCGGGCGTAGCGCCTCGGCGAAATCCCTGGCATGGGTACGATTGGTGGTGCCGACCTCAATCAGTTTCGCCCCGGCGCGCTTCATGATGTCGGGAATACGGAAAGCCCCGCCGATCTCGATCAATTCGCCGCGCGAGACGATCACTTCTTTCCGCTGCGCCAGTGTGTTGAGCAGCAGGAACACCGCCGCCGCATTGTTGTTGACTATCGTTGCGGCTTCCGCACCGGTGAGTTCGCAGACCAGTTCGTTGACCACGTCGTCGCGGTCGCCGCGCCCACCGGTTTCGACATCGTATTCCAGCGCGCAAGGCGAGCGCGCCGCCATGACGAGCGCTTCGACGGCCTCTTCGGGGAGGACTGTACGACCGAGGTTGGTATGCAGCACTGTACCGGTCAGATTCAAGACACGGCGTAGCTTGGGGCGCATTTCCAGTTCGATACGAGCCGCCACGGCAGCAGCGAGTACCGCCGAATCGGGTACAGCGCCCCCTGCCTTTGCCGCGGCGCGGGCAACATCCAATTCGGCGCGGACGGAGCGGGTTGCAACGGCGCGGCCAAAGCGGGCCGCCAGTTCGACCACTCGCGGCTCGGCGAGGAGGCGGTCAACGGAGGGAAGTTGTGAGAGTTTGTTCATGCCTTCACCCGAACCGGGCAGAAAGTTGGTAGGAGAATTAGCTGTTGCCTGTCACGAACAGCAAATTGGGACCGGCTCGCGAGTAGCCAGCCTCATCGACCAGTAGGTCGAGCGCCAGCGTGGCAAGGTCGTCGGCCACCGGGTCGCCATCCGGGGCTTTCTCCAGGTAAAGAATCTTCAGATAACCCTGGCAGTCATCGCAGGTTTCGGCGCGCACCGCTTCGCCGTTCTTGGTATCGGAACCCTCGATATGGCGATAGGCGATCTTCCCGGTTGCGTCGCAGGTCGGGCACTTGACCCGCACCAGATTCCATTCGGTGTTGCACAGCGAGCAATGCAGGTAGCGCAAGTTGTTGGCATCCGGCGAGGGCCGCACCACGCTCGCCACCGGCATGTTGCCGCAGCACGGACACACGCCCGCCACGTCGAGAGCCGGCATGTGCTCCGCACCGAGGGCTGCGGCCATTGCGGTCCAATAGACCTGAAGGGCGGCAGCGACAAAGGGCAGCAGCACTGCGTCGTCACCGTGGAGTTCGGCGCACAGTACCTGCTCGGCGAGCGCTTCAAGCTGTTGCGGCGTTGCCGATTCAAGCCGGGCGCAGCTTTGCTGCACGGCTTGCGTCGCGTCGGATTTCAATGTGCCGACAATGCCTAGCAGCGCGGCGCGCCAACCGGCATCGCGCGTCCAGTGTTCGGCCGGCAACGGTGGCATGGCGTGGCTGTGCGCCTGTTCGAGCGCCGTCGCGTTGGGAAGCGGCACGGCGCCAAAAGTTTGCAGCGCGTCGTGCTGCGCTTGGGTGAGACGAGCGAGGAAGCGTAGCCAGTCGCCAAGGGCATGGCCTTCGGCAAGCGCGACGAAGCGCCGGGCGCGCTCGGCAAAAATCGTATCGCGAGCCGGTACAATGATTTGGGGAGGCTCGCTGGTCGATGGCATCAGGACGCCTTGCGGCAAGGCAGTGTTCATAATCAATGCGGTTCCATATAGAAGCCGGCCCACGAAGCGCAGTTCATGGGCCGGACGGTTGCTTACTTGCCGGTCATCTGGCGATACCAGCTGCGGTGATGTTGCTTGGCCCAGGCGCGGGTGACCGTGCCGTACCACATGGCGCGGATGGTGCCCTTGACCCAGATCGCGGCGTAGACGTGCACGGTGATGAGGCCGATCATGAATGCCGCGGAAGCAGCGTGGATCACCGCCCCGAAGCGCACCATTCCCACCGGCAAATTGAAGTAGGCGCGCCACAGCATGACGCCGGAAACCAACAACAGCAGCATACAGACTGCCAGCGCCCAGAACAGGAGCTTCTGTCCACCGTTGTACTTGCCTTGTTCCGGCATGTTGTGGTCGTCGCCTTCCACCATTTCCTTGACCCGGTTCACCCACGCCCAATCGGTCTGCGTCATGACGTTGAGCGCCTTGAAGCGCACAAACAGGGCAATGAAGGATAGCGCCATCAGCACCCCGAGGAAGGGATGCAGGATGCGCGTCCAGGTGCCCCCGCCAAACAGGTTGGTGAGCGGCCAGTACAGCGGGTGGAACAGGGTCAGCCCGGACAGGGCGAGCAGGATGAAGCTCATCCCGACCACCCAGTGGTTGGCCCGTTCGGGGGCGGTGTAGCGTTGCAGGTCTTTGGGATCGCGGATCATGCTGCATCCTCCTTTTCGACTTCTTTCTCGGTCTCTTTCGAGACTTCGTTCGGACCTTTGGTGACGTAATGGAACAGCCCGGCAAAGCCGACCACTGCCATCACTGCGGTAGCCAGCGGCTTGGTGACGCCTTTCCACAAGTGCACCAGCGGGCTGATGGCCGGATCGGCGGGCAGACCGCTATAGAGTTGCGGACGGTCGGCGTGGTGCAGCACGTACATGACGTGGGTGCCACCTACGCCCGGCGGGTCGTAAAGCCCCGCGTCCTTGTAGCCGCGCTCCTTGAGGTCGGCGATGCGCTGCGCGGCGTAGTCCTTCATCTGCTCCTTGGAACCGAACTGCAACGCCCCGGTCGGGCAGGATTTGATGCAAGCGGGTGCCTGACCGACCGCGACGCGATCCGAACAAAGCGTGCATTTATATGCCTTGCCGTCCTTTTTGGAAAGGCGCGGGACGTTGAAGGGACAGCCGGTAATACAGTAGCCGCAGCCGATGCAGTTCTCTTCGTGGAAATCGACGATGCCGTTGGCGTACTGGATGATCGCACCGGGCGCCGGGCAGGCTTTGACGCAGCCCGGATCGGCGCAATGCATGCAGCCGTCCTTGCGGATCAGCCACTCCAGCTTGCCGGCTTCTTCAACTTCGGCGAAGCGCATTACCGTCCATGAATTTTCGGTCAGATCAGCCGGATTGTCATAGACGCCGACGTTACTGCCGACTTCGTCACGGAGATCGTTCCACTCCAGGCACGCGGCCTGACAGGCCTTGCAGCCGATGCAGGTCGACACGTCGATGAGTTTCGCCACTTCAGTGGCTTGGCGCACCGAGGGCGACGGCGTGGTCGTCGCCGAGCGGCGCGCGATGTCTAACGATTGCAGTGCCATGTGCGCCTCCTTAGGCTTTCTCGATGTTGACCAGGAACGCCTTGTACTCCGGCGTCTGCGTATTGGCGTCGCCCACGAACGGCGTCAGGGTGTTGACGATGTAGCCGGGCTTGGTCATCCCCTTGAATCCCCAATGGATCGGGAGTCCGACGTGGTGCACCTGCTTGCCGTTCACCGTCAATGCCCTGAGGCGCATGGTCACGACCGCCACCGCAAAAATATGGCCACGATTGGAGCGCACCTTGACCCGATCACCGCTCGCGATGCCCTTCTCTGCCGCCAGTTCCGCGCCGATCTCGACGAATTGTTCGGGCTGGAGAATGGCGTTGATATTGCAGTGCTTGCTCCAGGTATGGAAATGTTCGGTAAGGCGGTAACTGGTCGCCGCGTAGGGGAAGTCCTGCGCCTTGCCGAAAACCTCCAAGTCGCCCTTGAATACCCGCGCCGCCGGGTTGCTCACCGCCTGCGGATTGGTATTCAGCGGGTTGCCGTCGAGCGGCGTCTCGAAAGGCTCGTAATGTTCCGGAAAAGGCCCTTCCGCCATCTTGTCCACGGCAAAAAAACGCGCGACCCCTTCAGGGTTCATGATGAACGGCCCCATGCCGTCGGCAGGATGGGAATCCGGCTTGAAGTCGGGAACATCGGAGCCGATCCACGAACTACCATTCCACCACACCTGTTTCTTGTCCGGATTCCACGGCTTGCCCGCCGGATCGGCGGAAGCTCGGTTGTAGAGGATGCGCCGGTTGGCCGGCCACGACCAAGCCCAATTCTGAGTTTGACCGTTGCCGTAGGGGTCGGCGTTGTCGCGCCGCGCCATCAGGTTGCCGGCCTGGGTCCAGGAGCCACAAAAGATCCAGCAGCCGCTGGCGGTGGTTCCGTCATCGCGCAGTTGCGCAAAGCCGTCCAACTGCTCACCGCCTTTCTTGACGATCTTGCCGGGATCCTTAGGATCGGCGAGATCGGCCAATGCCTTGCCGGAGAACTCTTTCGCCAGTTCCGCCGCCGCCGGGGCGTGAGGAATGCGATAGGGCCAACTAAGGTTGAGGATCGGCTCGGGGAAGGCGCCGCCTTGGGATCGGTACATTTCCCGCAGTTTCATGAACAGGCCGGCAATGATCTCGACGTCGGGCTTGCCTTCTCCCGGCGGTTCCGCGCTCTTCCAGTGCCATTGCAGCCAGCGTCCGGAATTCACCAGCGAGCCTTCCTCCTCGGCGAAGCAGCCCGAGGGCAGGCGAAAGACCGTGGTCTGGATTTTGGCCGGATCCACGTCGTTGTGCACGCCGAAATTCTTCCAGAACTCGGAAGTCTCGGTGGCCAGCGGGTCGATCACCACCAAGTACTTGAGCTTGGCCAGCGCCGCGCCCAGCTTGGCCTTGTTGGGGAAAGCGGCCAGCGGGTTGAAGCCTTGGCAGAAGTAGCCGTTAAGCCGGCCCTGGTGCATGTCCTCGAAGACTTGCAGCACGTCATGCACCTTGTCCAGCTTGGGTAGCCAGTCGAAACACCAGTCGTTGGACTTGTTTGCGGCCGCGCCGAACCAGGACTTCATCAGGCTGACGTGGAACTTTTCGTAGTTCTGCCAGTACGACAACTGGTTGGGCCGGAGCGGCTTGGATGCCCGTTTGTCGATGTAAGTCCGGTAGTCCATCTCCTTCTCGCCGGGCAAGGTCAGGTAGCCCGGCAACAGGTTGGAGAGCAGCCCCAGATCGGTCAAGCCCTGAATGTTGGAGTGGCCGCGCAAGGCATTCATGCCACCGCCGGAGACGCCGATGTTGCCCAGCAGCAACTGCACCATGGCGGCACTGCGGATCATCTGGGAACCCACCGAATGCTGGGTCCAGCCGAGCGCATAGAGGATGGTCGCGGCCCGTTCGGGAGTGGCTGTGGAGGCCAGCAGTTCGCAGACCTTGAGGAACAGTTCCTTGGGCGTACCGCAGATTTTCTCCACCATCTCCGGCGTATAACGGTTGTAGTGCGTTTTCATCAACTGATAGACGCAGCGCGGATCCTGGAGCTTCGGGTCGGTCAGGACGTAGCCGTCTTTCCCCAGTTGGTAAGCCCAGGTGGATTTGTCGTAGGCGCGCTGATCGGCGTTGTAGCCGGAAAAGATGCCGTTGTCGAAAGCATAGTCTTCGTTCACCAGGAAACCGAAGTCGGTGTAGGCGCGAACGTAGTCATGCTGGATCTTGTCGTTGGCCAGCAGATAGTTGATCACGCCGCCCAGGAAGGCGATGTCGGTGCCGGCGCGCAGCGGGGCGTAAAGATCAGCCACGGCAGCCGAGCGCGTAAAACGCGGATCGACGACGACCAGCTTGGCCTGGTTGTGCTTCTTGGCTTCGATTACCCACTTGAAACCGCAAGGATGTGCCTCGGCGGCATTGCCGCCCATAATCAGGACCATATCGGCATTCTTGATGTCGACCCAGTGGTTGGTCATCGCGCCTCTACCGAACGTCGGAGCCAGACTGGCCACCGTCGGTCCGTGTCAGACGCGGGCTTGATTGTCGAAAGCGAGGATGCCCAGGCTGCGCACCACTTTGTGAGTGATGTAGCCCGACTCGTTGCTCGACGCCGATGCCGCCAGGAAACCGGTGGTTAACCAGCGATTCACCGTTGCGCCGGCGGCGTTCCGGGTGACGAAATTGGCGTCGCGGTCGGCCTTCATCAATTGGGCGATGCGGGTGTAGGCCTCGTCCCACGAGATCCGCTTCCATTCGCTGGAGCCAGGCTCGCGCACTTCGGGATACTTGAGACGATCGGGACTTTTCACCATGTCGAGCAACGACGCGCCTTTCGGGCAGAGGGTGCCGCGGTTCACCGGATGATCCGGATCGCCCTCGATATGAATGATGTCGGCCTGGGCGTTTTTCGACTTGTCGCCAAGGGTGTAAATCAATACGCCGCAACTCACCGAACAGTATGGACAGGTATTCCGGGTTTCAGTGGCATGTGCCAGCTTGAATGTCCGCACCTCCGCCAGCACCGGGGACGGCGAGAACCCCATCATCGCGATGGTCGAGCTACCCATGCCAGCGGTGCAAATCTTGAAGAATTGCCGTCTGTTAACTTGCATTTGTAGATCCTCCTGAGATTCCAATTGCCTGCAACACCGCCGAACAGGATGTGTGTGCGCGAAATCCAGAATAGGGGACTTTGCGGCAATTGCAAATTGCGGTTACCTCGGATTATTTCTACTCCAAGATGGGGAATGCCCTATCGCCAAAGAATACGTATTTGATGAAAGTTGGATGGCAAAGGCAGATGAGCAGCCTACTTCCCGTTTATAATGTGCGCCCTAATTTTTTATTCGAGCCGAATCATGTCCAACATCCCTGTCTGTCCCCAATGTACCCTGCAAAACACTTACCCGGACGGCGCCAATTACGTGTGTGCCGATTGCGGTTATGAATGGCCGATGGAAGCCAGCGCTGCCGATGACGACGCCGATGCGGTAATCAAGGATGCCAACGGCAACGTGCTAGCCGACGGCGATGCGGTGGTGCTGATCAAGGATTTGAAAGTGAAAGGCTCGTCGATCACCCTGAAAATGGGCACCAAGGTGAAGAGTATTCGCTTGGTGGGCGGCGATCACGAAGTGGATTGCAAGATGGATGCCGGCAATTTCATGCTGAAGGCCTGCTATCTCAGGAAGGTCTGAGAATAGTTTGGCGCTCAGTTGACGATGGAGTTAAGCAGCAGGGAGCGCTGCTCCAGGCAATCGCTATCCCCGGCTTGATAGTCGCGGCAGATATCGGGACGGTTTTCATAGATGGTACACAGCATTGTCCGGCGATCCAGCGCTGCGCACCAACCATCGTCGAGGCGGTGCATCACCCAGCCGCCCCAGTGATTCTGGGCGGTGAATTCGGGCGGGACGCCGTCATCGCCGATCAACAAAACCTCCAGCCGGCAGCAGCAGGCCTCGCAATCCGCGCATGACACGACGAGGCCGGCATTGGGGACGCCCATTCTCGTTCAAGCGCCGTCGCTGGACGCGTCGATCTTGCGGCGCCGGGGACGGGAGGCGGATTTGCGCGCCGGCTTGGCGGGTGGCTCTTCGGCAGGAGCGACTTGGGCCGGCGGCTCGCTGACTGGAAGCGCTTCCGGCGCTGCCTCGCTGACTTGCGGTACGACCGCTTCGGCTTTCTTCGCCGCCGGTTTGCGGCCTCCCCGCTTGCGTCGGGTTTCCGGTTTGACAACCCCCTCTTCCGGCATAGCCGCTATTGCCTCCGCCTCAGGCGAAACCACCACATCCGTGGATTGCTCGGTTACTGCTTCGCTGCCGACCGCCGCGTTGCTGCTGCGATACACGTAGGCATTCGACTTCTCGTCGCGTCCGAATTCGAGGAGGCCACGTGCCTGAGCTTCTTCGAGCAGATTGATGAAAGCCCGGAAACCGTAGTAAGACTCGTTGAATCCGGGCTTGCGGCGCTTGATCGCCTCTTTCAGCACGGAGGCCCAGATCTTGCCGCTCTCGCCTCTTTCGAAAAGCAGTGCCTCGAACGTTTCCACCGCCAGGTCGATGGCCTTGGTCTTGCGCGCTTCCAACTCTTCCTTGCGGCTTTTCTCGTCTTCCGGAGTACGCTTGGTCGTCGGCTGGACCTCCCGGGTGCTACCCTTGGTAGCGCGCTGACTCTCACGCACCAGGTCGTCGTAATAGATGAATTCGTCGCAGTTGGCAATCAACAGGTCGGAGGTCGATTGTTTGACGCCGACGCCGATCACTTGTTTGGCGTTCTCGCGCAGCTTGGAAACCAGCGGCGAGAAATCGGAGTCGCCGCTGATGATGACGAAAGTGTTGACGTGGGATTTGGTGTAACACAGGTCGAGCGCATCCACGACCAGGCGGATGTCCGCTGAATTCTTCCCGGACTGGCGCACATGGGGAATTTCGATCAACTCGAAATTGGCCTCATGCATGGTGGCTTTAAAGCCCTTGTAGCGATCCCAATCGCAGTAAGCCTTCTTGACGACGATGCTGCCCTTGAGCAACAGGCGTTCGAGCACTGGTTTGATGTCGAATTTCTCGTATTTTGCATCGCGCACGCCGAGCGCGACGTTTTCGAAGTCGCAAAATACCGCCATGCTGAGGTTGTCAGATGCCATTAATTTTCTCCAATGAGAGGTTGGACGAGTTGGTCGTCAGGGTCTATGAACATCGAAGAACTGTTCCACTTCGGTTGGTTCGCGGGTGCGTTTCATCGGCGGCAGACTTTGCCAGATGCGCTTTCCGTATTGCTTGGTAATCAGGCGCGGATCGCAGATCATCAACACGCCACGGTCGGTTTCGTCGCGGATCAGGCGTCCCGCGCCCTGCTTGAGGGTAATGACCGCGTGGGGCAACTGAAATTCCATGAAGGCGTTGCGCCCCTCCTTGTTGATTCTTTCGATGCGCGCCGAGAGCACCGGATCGTCGGGCGGGGAAAACGGCAGTTTGTCGATAATGACCAAGGATAGCGCCGAACCGCGCACATCCACGCCTTCCCAGAAGCTCTGGCTGGCCACCAGCACGGCGTTGCCGAGCTTGCGGAAGCGTTCCAGCAGTTCGCTACGCGACCCTTGCCCCTGGATCAGCAAGGGAAAGTCCAGCTTGTCGCGTTCGAAGGCATCGCTCAGCAATTCATGGGCTTCGCGCATGGCGCGCAGGCTGGTACAGAGCAGGAAGGCCCGCCCGCCGCTGGCCTTGATGATCGGCAAGGCGGCCTTGACCACCGCTTCGGTATAGCCGGAAGTGTTGGGTTCGGGCATCCCCGGCGGGGCGTAAAGCAACGCTTGGCTTTCATAATCGAAGGGGCTTTCCCAACTGCTGGCGGCGGCTTCGAGCAGCCCCATCTGTTCCTGGTAATGGCGAAAATCGCGTTTTACCGCCAGGGTGGCCGAGGTAAAGATCCAGGCGCGCGGCTGGCCGCCGATCTGCTTCTGGAAGATTTCCGCAATCGACAGCGGCGTGGCGTTGAGTTGCAGGGCGCGGCTGTACAACTCGACCCAGCGCACCCGCTCCTGGTTGTCGTCGTCACGCCAGCGTTTGAGCTGGTCGCTGAACAATACGCCGCGCTGCCAGCAGTTTTTCAGTCCTTCACCGCGCTCCGCCTGGGTTTCCAGGAGTTTGACGAGTTCCTCCAGACGGTCCTGGACGGTTTGTACGGCTTCGCTAAATCCATCCTTGCGCAGGGCCGTCGCCAGGGGCATCCGCGCACTTTCCTGGGGAAAAACCAGGCGCAGGTCGCGGGCAGCCTTGTCGAGCTTATCGGTGGCCTTGGGCAATTCGGCGAAATCCTTGGCCGAGGTTAGGGCTTCCGCGTGGGAATCGCGCGCCAGTTCCAGCAACTGGCTGGTGCTCAGGTTCTCGCCGAAAAACAGGCTGGCGGTTTCCGGCAACTGGTGCGCCTCGTCGAAAATCACTGTGTTGCTCGCCGGCAGCAATTCGCTCAGTCCCTCGTCGCGCAGCCACACGTCAGCAAAGAACAAATGATGGTTGACCACCACCACGTCGGCCTCCTGGGCGCGCTTGCGCGCTTCCATGACGAAGCATTCCTTGTAGCTGGCGCATTCCTGGCCCAGGCAGTTTTCCCGGGTGGACGTGACGAAACCCCAGATCGCGGCGTTTTCCGGCACTTCGCCGAGTTGGCTTTTATCGCCGCTCTTGCTGGTGGCCGCGTAGCGCTCGATCTTGGGCAAATACAGGGCATCCTCGCGGGTCGGAAAGCGACCTTCCGCCTTGGCGCGGGCAAGGTGGAAATGACACACATAGTTTGCCCGGCCTTTCAGCATTGCCACGCTCGCCGGGACTTTCAGGGCGTCGCGCAGCGCCGGGATATCACGGAAGAAAAGCTGATCCTGCAGGGTCTTGGTGCCGGTCGAGACGATCACCTTGCCGCCGGAGAGCAGTGCCGGCGCGAGATAGGCGAAGGTCTTGCCGGTACCCGTGCCGGCTTCGGCAATCAGGATGTCGTGCTTGGCGATGGCATCGGAAATCGCCTGCGCCATTTCGATTTGCTGGCGGCGGGGACGGTAGTCGCGGATGGCGCCGGAAAGCACGCCTCCGGCGGAAAAGATGGAATCCAGATCAAGCATGAAGGGTAAATACGTTTTACAGTCATCATATTATCACGATAGTCCGGAATCATAGGCAGACACCGTTTTGGCAGAATACCGAATCGGTGCTAAATTGAAGATACTTCCTCCAACGGTCGGGGTCTCACATGATAGAAATTCGCATACACGGACGCGGTGGACAGGGAAATGTGGCGGCAGCCTACATCCTCGCCAGTGCGGCTTTCCAGGATGGCCGACACAGCCAGGCCTTTCCCAATTTCGGTGCAGAACGGCGCGGCGCGCCGGTAACAGCTTTCGTGCGCATCGCCGAGCAGCCTTTCAGCCGGCGCTGCCAAGTACTCAATCCCGCTTTTCTGATTGTCCAGGATGAAGCGTTACTGCATATCCCCGGGGTGACCGACGGGCTGCTGGCAGGCGGTGGAATTCTGGTCAATTCGACCAGTACCACGGAACTATTAAGAGAACAGACAGGTCTCAATATAGTTGCTCTCTCCGCCAACGCCTTGGCAAGAAAAATTCTCGGACGTCCAGTACCCAATACCGCCCTGCTTTCCGCATTTCTCTCCTTGACGGGCATGATTTCGATAGATGCGCTAGTTAAAGGATTGGAACAGCGTTTCAAGGGCGAGGTGCTGGATCGCAACACTCAATTGGTCAACGAAGCCGCCCAACTGGTTCAGGTCGGCTTGTGGAAGGAAATCAACCATGCCGCAAATGCTTGAAGGCTCGCAGGCTCTGGCCCGCGCGGTCGCTTTGTGTCGTCCGCAGGTGGTGGCGGCCTATCCGATCACGCCGCAAACCCATATTGTCGAAAACATTTCCAAGCTGGTTGCCGACGGCAAACTGCATTGCGAACTGATCAGCGTGGAAAGTGAATTCTCCGCCGCCTCGGTGGTTCTGGGTGCCGCTGCTGCGGGTTCGCGCGCTTACACCGCCAGTTCCTCGCAAGGTATCCTGCTGATGAGCGAGGTACTGTACAGCATTGCCGGCCTGCGCATCCCACTGGTGTTGACCTGCGCCAACCGTGCGGTAGGCGCACCGTTGTCGATTTGGAACGACCAGCAGGATTCCATGGCGGTTCGCGATGCCGGGTGGATCCAGATTTATTGCGCCGACAACCAGGAAGCCGTGGATGCCACCATCCAGGCCTACCGCATTGCCGAACGCACCGAGTTGCCGGTAATGATCTGTGTCGACGGCTTCGTGCTCACCCATACTCTGGAGCAGATCGAAATGCCCAGCCAGGAACAGGTGGATGGTTTCCTGCCGGACTTCCAGTTTTCCCGCGCGCTCAATCCGGCCAATCCAATCAGTATCGGCACCCTGGTGTCGCCGGATTATTTCTCCGAAGTGCGCCATTCGCACCATCAAGCGCTGCTTAATGCGCAGGTTGAGATCCAATCCGCCGATGCGGACTGGGCTGCGGTCAGCGGTCGTTCGGGAGGCGGACTGCTGTCAGTGGAAGGCGATCCGGCTGCCAAGGTCGGAATCCTGTCGCTAGGGTCGGTGATCGGCACCTTACGCGATGCACTGGGCGAATACCCCGATGCCGGCCCCGCCAAGCTCATCAAGCTGCGCACTTTCCGGCCCTTCCCCGAAGAAGCCCTGCGCGAAGCCTGCGCCGGACTGACCGACCTGGTGGTGCTGGAACGCGCCCTCTCGCCGGGTAGCGGCGGCATCATCGGCACCGAGGTGCGAGCCGCCTTTGCCGGCCGGTCGGACATGCCGCGTGTCCATAATTTCGCCGTCGGCCTGGGCGGGCGCGACATCCCGCTGGATATTTACCCGCGTCTGATGGCGGCGGTCAAATCGCCTTCCGGTGCATCTTTCGCGATCTTCGACGCAAACCTCGACAGATTGCCGGAAGCCGACCGCTAATAGGAGTCATGAAACATGAGTGAAACCACCATTCCCTTGAGTGAACTACGCCGCAAACAGCCGCGCTTTTCCGGCCTAGAATCCGGCCATCGCGCCTGCCTGGGCTGCGGCCAGGCCTTGGCTGCCCGCTTGGTAACGGAATCCGCCGGCCCTGACGTGATGCTCGCCAACGCCACCGGTTGCCTGGAAGTTTTTACCACTCCCTGGCCGGAATCAGCGTGGCGCCTGCCTTGGCTGCATTCCCTCTTTGAAAATGCCGGCGCCATCGCTTCCGGCATGGAAGCCGCGCTGAAGGCACAAGGCAAGGCGACCAAAGTCATCGCCATGGGCGGCGACGGCAGCACCTTCGACATCGGCTTCCAGGCTCTGTCCGGGATGCTGGAGCGCAACCACAACGTACTCTACGTGTGTTACGACAACGAAGCCTACATGAATACCGGCATCCAGCGTTCCAGTTCGACGCCGCACGCCGCCTCCACCACCACCTCGCCGGTCGGCAAGGAGCGCATGGGCAAACGCCACCTGAAAAAGGACATCATTCAGATCATCGCCGCCCACAATATTGCCTACGCCGCCACCGCTTCGGTAGCCTACCCCTCCGACATCCGCAAGAAAGTACGGCGCGCCTTGGCGATCGAGGGTGCCACCTTCCTGCAAATTCATGCGCCCTGCCCGCTCGGCTGGGGCCACGATGGCGCGGTAAGCATCGAAGTGGCGCGCTTGGCGGTGCAATCCGGACTGTTCCCGCTGATCGAACTGGAGCGGGGGGAACTTACCGGCGCCATGCCATTACGCACCCCCAAGCCGGTTTCTGCCTATCTGAAGATGCAGCAACGTTTCGGTCACCTGTTCAAAAACGATCCACGCGCATTGGAAGAACTCGAACATTTGCAGGCCATCGCCGACCATAACATTGAAATCTACCATTTGCGGGGTGACGGTGAAGATGCGCTGGACAGCGAAGGCGCCGATACCGTACGTCGCGGCGGCATTCGCTGGGCTTAATGTTCCGCGTTAGAAATGCAACGCAACAAATTGAAAGGTAATTGAAATGGCCATATTGACCCGTGGCGCTTATGCCTATCCGTCCACTTCATTGCAATACCATACCGGTACCTGGAGGGTGCAAAAGCCCATCCACGAGCACCGCGCCGCGCCCTGTCATAATGCCTGCCCGGCGGGAGAAGATGCGCAGGCTTATCTCGCCAAGATCGCCGAAGGCCGTTTCCAGGAAGCCTGGGAAACCATCGTGCGGATCAACCCGCTGCCCGCCGTCACCGGGCGCGTCTGTCACCATCCCTGTGAAAAATCCTGCAATCGCGGCGAGTATGATGAACCGCTGGCGATACATAGCGCCGAACGCTTTCTTGGCGACGAGGCAATCAAGAACAACTGGGCTTATCCGGTTTCCCCTCCCGCACCCAACGCGCCCCATGTGGCGGTGATCGGCGCCGGGCCGGCCGGCCTGTCGGCGGCCTACCACCTGATCCAACGCGGTCACAACGTCACGCTTTTCGACGAATTGCCGGAAGCCGGCGGCGTACTGCGTACCGCGATTCCTCAATATCGCCTGCCACGTGAAGTACTCAACGCCGAAGTGAAACGCCTGCTGGCCGTCGGCATGAAATTCGAGCCGCAAAAACGCTTGGGCCGGGACTTCTACATTGAGGATTTACAGCGCGACTATGCCGCCGTATTCCTCGGAATCGGCAACCGTCATGGACGCGAATGGAGCATCGACGGCGTCATCCCGCGTGGCTTGCGCAACGGCCTGGAACTTCTTGAGGAGTGGGTGGCGCTGGGCGAGGTTCCGACCCCGCAGAGCGTCGCCATCGTCGGCGGCGGCAACACCGCCGTGGATATCGCCCGCGTACTCAAGCGTGCCGGCACCCGCGAAGTTCACGTGATTACCCATCATGCCCTGCCCGGCGTTGACGTGCCGCCGGAACTCATGATGACCGCAATTCCCCGCGAAATTTCCCAGGCGCAGGACGAAGGCGTGATCGTCCACGAATTCCGCGGCATCCGCCGCCTCATCCTGCGTGGCGAAAAAGTGGTGGGCCTGGAACTGGTGCACATGAAGAAAGTGCCGCAAGCCAACGGCAAATTCGAAACCAAGGCTTTTGAAGGCACTGAAACCGTGCTGCACGTCGAGCAGGTGATTCCCGCGATCGGCCAGGAAGTTCTGCCCTTCGGCGTGGAAATGCTGCTGGGCAATCAGCCGTTCTTCAAGGTTGACCATTGGGGCAATCTGGAAAAGCACCCCGGCATTTTCGTCGGAGGGGACGCGCGCGGCGGACATGGCACCCTGAGCGGCGCCATCGGCGACGGCCGGCGCGCAGCGGAGGCCATCGACGCCTACATCCTGGGCGGCAACTTGATTCATCATGAGGCGGCTCAAGCGGTTCCCTATAGCCAAATCAACCTGAACTATTTCGAACACAGCACACGCCACAATTCGCCGATACTCCCCGTCGAGGCGCGGCGATCCTGCGAGGAAGTCGAAGGCGGCCTGAGCCAGCATGAGGTTTTCGCCGAAAGCCAACGGTGTTTCTCCTGCGGCAACTGCTTCGCCTGCGACAACTGCTGGACGCTGTGCCCGGACTCGGCGGTTCTGAAAACCACCGAAACGGCCTTCGACGGCACCCATTACATTTTCGATTACGATTACTGCAAAGGCTGCGGGCTGTGCGCGCATGAATGCCCCTGCAGCTTTATCGCGATGAAGGATGAGTTGTAGTATTTTTTCCGGATGGAGGGCTTCGGCCCGCCATCCGTTCTCCCTTCCCTGCTATTTCCTGCACTACCGCGTTCTACCTTGATTCCCCGTTCTGCCCGGCTATAATTCCCTATATATAACTAACCGGTCAGTTATCATCATGACAGATGATGTTCCCCAACCCCCTCGGTGGCAACGCCGTGCCGAATCTCGTCCCCAGGAGGTGTTGGAAGCGGCATTGGCGGTGTTCGTGGAGCGCGGCTACACGGCCGCCAGCCTTGACGAAGTGGCCCGCCGTGCGGGTGTTTCCAAAGGCACCCTCTATCTGTACTTCGACAACAAAGCGGAACTATTCAAGGCGGTCATTCGCCAGTCGCTGGTTTCCAACATGGACGAGGCGCGCACCCTGGCGGCGCAACATTCCGGTGATAATTGGGAGTTGCTCACCCTGGTATTGCGCGAATTCACCCATAAGGTGGTGATGTCCCCCCTTTCCGGCATCCCCAAGCTGATCCTCGGTGAGGCCGGCAACTTTCCCGAAATTACTCGCTTCTATTTCGACGAAGTCGTGCAGCGCGGGCGGACCCTGATTCAGGGCATACTCGAACGCGGCATCGCTGCCGGCGAATTTCGCGCCGTGGATACTGAGGAAGCATGGCGCATCGTTATTGCACCGCTGGTATTGAGCATGTTGTGGAAGCACACCTTCCAGCCCTTCGAGCCACAGGGGCTGGATTTCGAGCGCCATCTGCGCACCCATCTCGACCTGCTGCGCCACGGCCTTGCCAGCGCGGCGTCACATCAGGAATAGCCATGAAAGCCAAAATCGCCATTCTTCTCGTATTTGCCTCGCTG
This sequence comes from Sulfuricella sp., assembly GCA_018336195.1. Taxonomy (GTDB): domain Bacteria; phylum Pseudomonadota; class Gammaproteobacteria; order Burkholderiales; family Sulfuricellaceae; genus JAGXQV01. Next base: position 40,223 of record JAGXQV010000144.1, read on the forward strand.
CTCGGAGCCGCCCTGGTCTTCTGGATGCGCCACAGCGGCCAGCCAGCTCCGACCACGTTGACCCTGCAAGGTAATGTCGATATCCGCCAGGTTGAACTGGCCTTCAATGCCAGCGGGCGCATCGCCGCCCTGCTGGCGCGCGAGGGTGAGGAGGTGCGCGCCGGGCAGGTGCTGGGGCGCCTCGATACGCAGCGCCTCAGCCTGGCACTGGAGCAGGCCGAGGCCCAAGCCACCGCGCAACGCCACGTACTGGCCCGCTACCAGGCCGGCTCGCGTCCCGAGGAAATCCGCCAAGCCCGCGCCCAGCGTGACGCGGCCCGTGTCGCGGTGAGCGACGCCGAACATTTCCAGCGCCGTCAGGAGGCTCTCGCGGCACGCGGTTTCATTTCCCCGCAGCAAGCCGACAGCGCGCGCTTCGCTTTCGAAAAGGCGCGCGCCCAGTTGCAGGCTGCCGAGGAAACCCTGCGCCTGGCTGAAATCGGGCCTCGCCAGGAAGACATCGCCAGCGCGCGCGCCACCCTCGCCGCTCAAAGCGCCGCCGCCGACCTGCTGCGCCACGACATCGGCGAGGGCGAACTGCGCGCCCCGGTGGACGGCATCATAGAAAACCGCATTCTCGAAACCGGCGACATGGCCTCCCCGCAGAAACCGGTGCTCACCCTCGCGCTAACCGATCAGCCGCGGGTACGGGTATGGCTGCCCGAAGCCTGGCTGGGGCGCGTTCCGCTCGGCGCGCTGGCCACCGTGCGTAGCGACAGCCATCCCGATCAGCCGTTGCGTGCCTGGGTAGGCTACGTCTCGCCCAGCGCCGAATTCACGCCCAAGTCGGTGGAAACCGTGGAAATTCGCACCAGCCTGGTCTACCAGGCAAGAGTGATGGTGTGCGGCGGCGAAGGCCGCCTACGCTTGGGCATGCCGGTGACGGTGACGATTCCGCTCGACCAGGCGCTCCCCCAACCGGGCGGTGATCCTTGCCGGGAAGGGCGTTAGGGCGTCAGCCATGGACGAAGCGCCGGCAATCGCCGTCCGCGCCCTGAGCAAGGGTTTTCACGCGGGCAAGGAACCTATCCGGGCACTCGACGGGATAAGCTTCACCATCCGTCCGCACACGGTGAGCGGCTTGATCGGACCGGACGGCGCGGGCAAGACCACCCTGATGCGCCTCATCGCCGGATTGCTGGTGCCGGATGCCGGGCAAGCCGAGGTGCTGGGCCTCGACGCCAGCCGCGATGCGCTCGCCGTACAGGCCGCACTGGGTTACATGCCGCAGCGTTTCGGCCTTTACGAAGACCTCACGGTTCAGGAAAACCTCGATCTCTACGCCGATTTGCAGGGCGTTCCGCTCGCCGAACGCTCCCCGCGTTACGCCGAACTGATGCACATGACCGGCCTCGCGCCGTTTACCCGCCGCCTTGCCCGGCGCCTATCGGGCGGCATGAAGCAGAAGCTCGGTCTCGCCTGTACCCTGGTACGCCCGCCCCGTCTGCTGCTGCTCGACGAACCGACGGTCGGGGTGGATCCGGTATCGCGCCGCGAACTATGGGCCATCGTCGATCGCCTGGTGCGCGATGCCGGCATGAGTGTGCTGCTCTCCACCGCCTATCTGGACGAAGCGGAGCGATGTAGCGAGGTGATCTTGCTGCATGAGGGGCGGGTGCTGGATCAGGGGCCGCCCGCCGCAATGAGCGCGCGCATGGCTGGACGCTGCTGGGCGGTGACCGTTCCCGGGCGCCGCCATCGCGACGTGCAGGCCGAGCTGGCAGGCACCGCAGGGATTGTTGATGCCCTGGTGCAGGGTGACCACGTGCGGCTCGTTACCCAAGCCGGCACAGGTTCCGAGTTACCCGCTCCCCTCGCGGAAATCGCAGGGGCACGCTATGTGCCGGTCGCTCCCCGCTTCGAGGACGTATTCGTCGATTTGCTCGCCGCGAGTGCCGGCGCCCCGCCCCCTGCCGCCAGCGGCAGCCCGGGGCTAGCAGGCCACGGCAGCGAAGCGGTCATCGAGGTGCGTGATCTGGTACGGATTTTCCGCGACTTCCGGGCGGTGGACGGTATCGGCTTCACCGTGCGGCGCGGCGAGATTTTCGGCTTACTGGGGGCCAACGGCGCGGGCAAATCGACCACTTTCCGCATGTTGTGCGGCCTGTTGCCGGCCAGCAGCGGCAGCCTGCGGGTAGCCGGACTGGATTTACGCCACGCCGCGGCAACGGCGCGGGCGCGCATTGGCTACATGTCGCAGAAGTTTTCCCTCTACGGCAATCTCAGCGTCGCCCAGAACCTGGATTTCTTTGCCAGCGCCTACGGTTTAGCCGGTTCGGCGCGCCGAGAGCGCATTGCCTGGGCGCTCGAAGAATTCGATCTGGCGCGCCACGCCGAACACCTCTCGGCAGACCTTTCGCTGGGCTACAAGCAGCGCCTGGCAATGGCCTGCTCACTCATGCACCGCCCGGAAATCCTCTTCCTCGACGAACCGACCTCGGGGGTCGATCCCCTGGCGCGCCGCGAATTCTGGCAGCGCATCAATGCCCTGGCGCGGGCCGGCGTGACGGTGCTGGTGACCACCCATTTCATGGAGGAAGCCGAGTATTGCGACCGTCTGGCGATCATGGCCGCCGGACGCATCCTCGCCTTGGATGAACCCGCAGCGATCAAGGCCGGAGCGCGCACACCACAGCTTCCCGAGCCGAGCATGGAGGACGCCTTCATCGCCCTGGTCGAAACCTCCGTCACGCAACGGGAGGCGGCATGAACGCGCCGCTGCGGGGGAGCGCCGCGATGCGCCTGCGCGGCCTGGTGCGCAAGGAATTCCTGCAAATCGTGCGGGATCCCAGCAGTATCGCCATCGCCTTCCTGATGCCCTTGTTCCTGCTGGTGCTGTTCGGCTACGGGGTTTCGCTGGATGCCGACCATGTTCCGCTCGCGCTGGTGGCGGAAGCACCGTCGCCGGACAGCGCCGACTTTTTCGCCAGCCTGACCGGCAGTTCCTCCTTCGCGCCGCGCATTGTGGCGTCCCTCGACGAAGCCGAGCGCGATTTGCGCGCCGGTCGGGTCAACGCCATCGTTCACCTGCGCGCCGATTTCGCGGAACGCCTGCGCCGCCCCACCGGCGCGCCCATCCAGGTCATCGTCAACGGGGTGGACGCCAATACGGCGCGTCTTACCCAGGGTTACATCGAAGGGGCATGGGGCAATTGGCTGGCGCGCCGCGCCGCTGCCCAAGGGCAGAAGCTGGTAACCCCGGTCAGCCTTGAAGCACGGGTATGGTTCAACAGCGAACTGAAAAGCCGCAATTACCTGGTGCCGGGCCTGGTGGCGATCATCATGACGCTGATCGGCGCCCTCCTCACCGCGCTGGTGATGGCCCGCGAATGGGAGCGCGGCACACTCGAAGCGCTGCTGGTAACGCCGGTGCGGATGAGCGAGGTGCTGCTCGGCAAGATCATCGCCTATTTCACCCTCGGCACCGGCGGGATGCTGCTCACCGTGGGACTCGCCGTATGGCTATTCGGGGTGCCGCTACGCGGCTCGTTCTGGCTGTTGTGGGCGTGCGCCTCGTTGTTCCTGCTGGCCGCGCTGGGCATGGGCCTGACCATCTCGACCCTGGCGCGCAACCAGTTCGTTGCCGGGCAGATCGCCATCATCGGCACCTTCCTGCCGGCCTTCCTGCTGTCCGGCTTCATCTTCGACATCAACTCCATGCCGGCGGTGGTACAGGCCATCACCCACATCGTGGTGGCACGTTATTTCGTCGCCATCGTGCAGACTCTGTTCCTCGCCGGCGACGTGTGGGCGGTGGTGATTCCCAATGCCTTGGCACTGCTTGCGATGGCGCTGTTTTTCCTGGGCGTGACCTGGCGCAAGTCGCGCAAGCACCTGGAATGAAGGAATCCAAGCCATGCTGACCCGCATCCTCGCCCTCCTCCACAAGGAATTGCTGGCTCTGCTGAAGGATCCCAAGAGCCGCTTCGTGCTGATTATTCCGCCACTCATCCAGTTGCTGGTGTTCGGCTATGCGGCGAGTTTCGACCTCAAAACCATTCCCTGGGCGCTCTACGACGAGGATCGCGGCACGGCAGCGCGCGAACTGGCGGCGGCCTTCGACGGCGTGCCGCTATTCCACCGCGTCGCCACCCTGCGCGGCGACGGAGAAATCGCGCCGCTGGTGGATCGCCGCGAAGTACTGATGGTGGTGCATATCAGCCCACGCTTTTCCGCCGACCTGCACAACGGCAATCCCGCGTCGTTACAAGTCATCATCGACGGGCGCAATTCCAACGTCGCCCTGATCGGCATGAACTACGTGCGCAGCATCGTCGAACGCTATAACCGCGACTGGCTGGCCAACCACGGCGGCAACGCTCCGCCCGCCCGCCTGGAAACCCGCGCCTGGTTCAACCCCAATCTGGAAAGCCGCTGGTTCTTCATCCCCGGCATCATCGGCATGCTGTCGCTGGTCACCACCATGCTGGTGACCGCCCTGACCGTGGCCCGCGAGCGCGAGCACGGCACTTTCGACCAATTGCTGGTCACCCCCCTGCGCCCCGGCGAAATCCTGCTCGGCAAGGCGCTTCCCGGATTCCTCATCGGGCTGGTGCAAGGTACGCTGATCCTGCTCGTCGCCACCTTGTGGTTCCGCGTTCCCCTGCTCGGCAGTCTGGCGGCCCTCTACACCGGACTGGCGCTGTTCCTGCTCTCCGGCGTGGGTGTCGGGCTGCTGATATCTTCCCTCGCCGTCACCCAGCAGCAGGGCTTGCTGGGCGCCTTCCTGTTCATGGTGCCGGCGGTGATCCTGTCCGGCTTCGCCACCCCTATCGCCAACATGCCGGCATTCGTCCAGACCATCACCCTCATCGACCCACTGCGCTATTTCCTGATAATCCTGCGCAAAGTGTTCCTCGAAGGCGCGGGATTCGACATCCTCATCCCCCAATTGTGGCCGATGGCCCTGATCGGCGCCGCCGCGCTGGCGCTTGCCAGTTGGCTGTTCCGGCATCGCATGTATTGATCTTGGATTGTTTATGCGGGGCGCTTCGCGCCTTGATGAAAAGCCGGTTGAACTATCCCCGGCAATACGCGACTGCCTCTTCCAGGCGCTCCACGGCAACGATTTCCATACCCTCGATGTTGTGCTTGGGCTTGTTGCCCTTAGGAATCACCGCATGGGTGAAACCCAGCTTGGCGGCTTCCTTGAGGCGTTCCTGACCGCGCTGAATGGGACGAATCTCTCCGGCCAAGCCGATCTCACCAAACACCACAAGTTTCCCCGGCAATGGTTTGTTTTTCAATGAAGAAACAATCGCCAGGAGCACCGCCAGATCAGCCGCCGGTTCGGTGATTTTCACCCCGCCCACGGCATTGACGAAGACATCCAGATCGAAACAGGCGATGCCGGCGTGGCGGTGCAGCACCGCCAGCAGCATTGCCAGGCGATTCTGTTCCAGCCCCACCGACAGGCGGCGCGGATTGGGCGCATGAGCCTCGTCCACCAAGGCCTGAATTTCCACCAACAGCGGACGGGTGCCTTCCTGCGTCACCATCACGCACGAACCCGCCACCTCCTGGCCGTGATGCGAAAGGAACAGCGCCGACGGGTTGCTGACCTCGCGCAGGCCTTTTTCCGTCATGGCGAACACCCCCAGCTCGTTGACCGCCCCGAAGCGATTCTTGAAAGCCCGGATTAGGCGGAAACTGGAATTGCTGTCACCCTCGAAATACAACACCGTATCGACGATGTGCTCCAGCACACGCGGCCCGGCCAGCGCGCCTTCCTTGGTGACATGGCCGACCAGCACCACCGCCGTGCCGCTTTGCTTGGCGAAACGGGTCAACTGGGCGGCGCACTCGCGCACCTGCGCCACGCTGCCCGGCGCAGATTGCAGAGCCTCCGAATAAACGGTCTGGATCGAGTCGATCACCGCGACTTCGGGCTTTTCCGCCGCCAAGGTGGCGAGAATCCGTTCCAACTGGATTTCCGCAAATAACTGCACCGCGCTGGCATCGAGTGCCAGCCGTTTGGCGCGCAAGGCGATCTGCTGGGCGGACTCCTCGCCACTCACGTAAATCACGTTCTTCGACACGCTCAAATGGCACAGCGCCTGCAACAGCAAAGTCGATTTTCCGATACCCGGATCGCCGCCGATCAGCGTCACCGCGCCTTCCACCATGCCGCCGCCCAACACCCGGTCGAATTCGGCGATACCGGTGCTCTGGCGCGGCACCTCTGCCGCCTCGACCTCGGAAAGGCGCTGCAGTTTTCCATTTGCCGCCAAGGCGTTGTAACGATTAGTCGAAGTGGAAGGTACGGCTTCCGCCACGGTTTCCACCAGCGTGTTCCACGCCGTGCAATGCGGACATTGCCCCTGCCATTTCGAGGTTTGCCCACCGCATTCGGTGCAGGAATAGAGGGATTTTGCCTTAGCCATCTTCAGGAAGCCCAGCCGCGCCGCTCGATTTCACCCAGCATCGCGGCGGCAACGGCGAGCAGTACCGGTACGAGGGCATGACCGCTGGTCAAGGCACCGGCAAGCAACTCCGGGTCTTCAACGTATTCATGCACCATCTGGTTGCGCAGATTGCGCATCGCCAGCCAGTCTTCGGCGGAGGTCAAAAAATCAAGGCGCTCGGCGCGGTCAAGATTGTCCATCACCGCCCCGGGTTTTTCGCCCAATGCCGTCAGCAGCACCGGCAACAGCTTGTCCCCCAGGGTATCCTGCAAGCGCCCGAAGCGCCCCACGAACGCCTCCACCCGCTCGGCGAGTTCCGGGTCTTCCTCCAGCGAACGCACCCGTTCGCCCGTGAAAGGCTGCCCGAACAAGCGCGCGTCGGTGCTTTCAAGATGCCGGCATTCCTTGCGCACCACCCGCGCCAGAAATTGCAGGCGTAGCATCCGTTTATCGTCGAGAGTCATAACAACCGCCCTTCCTTCAAAGCCATTTCATGTATCGGTAGCCGCGCCAGATTGGGCGCGCAGATCAGCACGTCCACCTTGCGCCCCGCCATCGCCCACGAAATCCGCGCCGCTAGACGTGCCGCGAGCAACGCCGGATTGTCCACCGGCTCATCCACTTCCACCAGCAAATCCACATCCCCACCACGCGCCGCATTGTCTAAACGCGAGCCAAAAAGCCGCACCCGTGCTTGCGCTCCGGCCAGTTCGGCGGTGCTTAGGCGGATGGTTTGGATTTGCTGTTCGGTGAGGCGCATGGCTTACAGGCTGGTGATGAGTTGCTTGAAAGCTTCGCCTTGCGACAAGGCATACAATAAGGCGGTCAGTAGAGTTCTCATACGCGGTTCATTTTCACAAGGTGTGTCGGTTGGGATAATGGCGGGATATTGTTACTGTGAAAAGCATAGGATTGTAGGTCGGCCTTGCGGGCTAAAGCCCGCCCTACAAACCATGGACAATGGGAATTTTAGCTTGGCGTTGCCGATGCCGAGCTTAATCCTCTCCGCCCGCCATTTCCACCACCGGCACCCGCTGAGCCAGTGCACACAGCAACTCGTAACCTATCGTCCCGGCCGCTTGGGCGACTTCTTCCACGGGCAGACCGTTGCCCCACAACGTCACCGGGCTGCCGACGCGCGCTTCGGGTATCTCCGTCAAATCGGCGAACAGCATGTCCATTGAAACGCGGCCCAGGGTGCGGGTACGCTTGCCGCTGACCAGGATGGGTGTGCCGGTGGGAGCATGGCGCGGGTAGCCGTCGGCATAGCCGCAGGCGACGGTACCTACGCGGGTGGGGCGTTCGGCACGGAACAGGCCGCCGTAACCGGCGATTTCCCCGACTTGCAGATTTTGCACGGCGATGACGCGGCTGGTGAGGGTCATCACCGGGCGCAGGCCGATTTCTTGGGCGGTTTCGTCGGTGAAGGGCGAGGCACCGTACAACATGATGCCGGGGCGTACCCACTCGGCGTGCGCCTGCGGGTAGCGCAATACGGTAGCGGAGTTGGCTAGGCTGCGCGGGAAGGACAAACCTTGCGTGGTTCGTTGGAAGCATTCGAGTTGTGATGCAATTCCCACACTTTCATCGGCGCAGGCGAAATGGCTGATGAGCGTGATGCTGCCGACGTTGGGGCAGGCTTGCAGGCGCTGCAAGACGGCTGGGAAAGCCTCGGGCGTGAAGCCGAGGCGGTTCATGCCGGTATTGAGCTTGAGGAAAATGTCGACCTTGCTAGGCAGCTTGACACGCTCCAGCAGGTCCGCCTGATGGGTGTCGTGGAGCACCGTGGCAATCCGGTGCTGCGCGAGCAGGGGCAGTTCCTCTTCGCTGAAAAAGCCTTCCAGGGGCAGAATGGTTTGCTTGAATCCTGCTTCGCGCAGGGCAACCCCCTCCTCCACCCGCAGCACGGCAAACCCCTCGGCGCCGGCCAGCGCGGCGGCGGCACGCAACATCCCGTGACCGTAGGCGTCGGCCTTGATGACTGCCAGCACTTTGGCATTTGGCGCGAGACGCCGGGCTACGCCGAGATTGTGGGTTAACGCCGCCAGATCGAAGGTGGCCAGTATTGGGCGCGGCATCGGCTCAATAATCGCCGGAGTGGAAGTCGCCGCCGTGAGCGAAGTTTTCGAACTTGGTGTATTGCCCCAGGAATGTCATCCGCACCGTGCCGATCGGGCCGTTACGCTGCTTGCCGATGATAATCTCCGCGCTGCCTTTATCCGGACTGTCGGGGTTATAAACCTCGTCACGGTAAATGAACAGGATCACGTCGGCGTCCTGCTCGATAGCGCCGGATTCGCGCAGATCGGACATCACCGGGCGCTTGTTGGGGCGCTGTTCGAGGCTGCGGTTGAGCTGCGACAGGGCGATCACCGGCACATCAAGTTCCTTCGCCAACGCCTTGAGGGAGCGGGATATTTCCGATATTTCCGTGGCGCGGTTCTCGCCTTCGCGATTGGCGCTCATCAGTTGCAGGTAGTCGATGACGATCAGGCCGAGTTTGCCGGCTTGGCGGAACAGGCGACGAGCACGCGAACGCAGGTCGATGGAGCTCAGCGCCGCCGTCTCGTCGATAAAAATCGGCGCATCATTCAGCTTGCCGACGGCAACGGTCAGATTGTGCCAATCGTCGTCCTGCAGCCGCCCGGTACGCAATTTATGCTGGTCTAGACGCCCCACCGAGCCGATCATCCGCATCACCAGTTGCGCGCCACCCATTTCCATACTGAAAATGGCTACCGGCATCCCGGTTTCCAAGGCCACGTTTTCGGCAATATTGATGGAAAACGCGGTTTTTCCCATACTGGGGCGCCCTGCCACGATAACCAGGTCGCCGGGCTGTAGGCCGGAGGTTTTTTCATCGAGGTCGCGGAAACCGGTGGGGATGCCGGTCACGGCATCGGGATTGTCGCGCTGGAAGAGGATGTCGATTTTTTCCACCACTTCCGTCAACAGCGGCTGGATGTCGATGAACCCCTGTTTGCCGCGCGCCCCCGCTTCGGCGATTTCGAACACTTGGGCCTCGGCGGCATCGAGTAGTTGCTGGGTTGAGCGTCCGGCGGGATTGAAGGCGCTTTCCGAGATATTGCTGCCGACTGCCGCCAACTGGCGCATTACCGCCCGCTCGCGGACGATTTCTCCATAGCGGCGGATATTCGCCGCACTCGGGGTGTTCTGGGCAAGCGAGCCGAGATAAGCCAGCCCGCCGACATTGTTGAGCTCCCCGCTGTTTTCCAGTTTTTCCGCGACCGTGATGACGTCCGCCGGCTTGGAGTGCTCGATCAGTTTGCCGATATGGTGATAAATCAGGCGATGATCGTGGCGATAAAAATCGGACTCCCGCAACAGGTCGGCAATTTTGTCCCAGGCATTGTTGTCAAGTAACAGGCCACCCAATACCGACTGCTCGGCTTCGATGGAATGCGGGGGAAGTTTGATGGAATCGAGTTGAGGGTCGTTCATTGGGCAAATTATAAAACAAAAAGGGGCTGTTCCCAGCCCCTTTCCGCGACTACCTGTTTATCAGCGATTTAGCTGATGCCCAGCACCGAGATGGTGATATTGGCAGTGACATCGGTGTGCAACGCCACGGTGATCGGGTAATCACCGATTTGCTTGAAGTGGCCGTTAGGCATGCGGATTTCCGCCTTGCTCACTTCGATGCCTTGAGCCTTCAGTGCATCGGCGATATCGACATTGGTCACGGAACCGAACAACTTGCCGTCAACACCCGCCTTCTGGGAGATTTGCACCGTCATGCCTTCGAGCTTTTCAGCACGGACTTGAGCTTGTGCCATGATTTCGGCTTGCTGCTTTTCCAACTCGGCACGACGTGCTTCGAATTCAGCCTTGTTCTTTTCCGTGGCACGCTTGGCCTTGCCTTGGGGAATCAGGAAGTTGCGGCCGTAGCCGTCCTTGACCTTGACCACATCACCGAGCTGCCCCAGGTTGGCCACTTTTTCCAACAAAATAATTTGCATCTTTGCGACTCCTTAGTGCTGATCGGTGAAGGGCAACAAGGCCAGGAAACGGGCGCGCTTGATCGCGGTACCCAATTGGCGCTGGTAGCGCGACTTGGTGCCGGTAATGCGCGACGGGATGATCTTGCCGTTTTCTGCGATGAAATCCTTCAGCAGTTCGACATCCTTGTAGTCTACAAACTCGATCTTTTCAGCGGTAAAGCGGCAGTATTTACGGCGCTTGAACATGTTGCGACTGTTGGGCCGCTTGTCTTTCGGGTTGGTTGGGCGAGCCATGGTAATAACCTCTCTATTCAATCAATTCAATGTTGTTCGCATGTAAAACCAGTTGCGGGCTGTTTAAACTGCGGCGGGAAAGAAACCCATCCACCGAAACCGTGTCGCCGCTTTTGAAGCGGCTTTTGGCGATTTCCCCGATAGCCATCACGGGAACTTCGCATTGCACTTGGCGTTTTGCCCCGGCTTCGTTTTGTTCCGATGCGTGGCCGATCTTGAAGGCCAACACCGGCAATCCGGCTGGAGTATGGCGCGGTACGCCGATTTCGATAATTTTGCCGCTTAAACTAACTCGGTTGGCTTGCACTTAGGCAGCGGCGGGTGCAGGCGCTTCGGCCGTCACTTCAACCTTCGCTTCGGGCTGCGCTTCCACGGTACGGGACTTCTCTTCGCGCATCATCGGCGAAGGCGTCGTCATGGCGGCAGTCATCTTCATGGTGAGATGACGCAACACGGCGTCGTTGAACTTGAAGGCGTGCTCCAGCTCGTCCAAAGTTTCCTGATCGCATTCGATGTTCATCAGCACGTAATGTGCCTTGTGCATCTTCTGGATCGGGTAAGCCATCTGACGACGGCCCCAGTCTTCCAGGCGGTGAATTGCGCCGCTCTTGGAGGTAATCAGGGTGCGATAGCGCTCGATCATGGCCGGCACTTGTTCGCTCTGATCTGGGTGAACGATAAATACGATTTCGTAGTGTCGCATGTAATCTCCTTATGGGTTGCAGCCTCCCGCCATGCGCAGACGGTGAGACAAGGTTGAAAAGCCGAGCATTGTACTTTGAATTTCAAGGAAAATCAAACTTGATAACGAGCTTGTGAACCCAACTTAGGAAGTTAACTCACCAGCTCGCTGATTTTGCCCCGCTAGCTCCGCTGCCTTCTCGTCTCGTACAGGCAAATTCCGCTCGCTACCGAGACATTCAAGCTTTCCACGCTGCCAAACATGGGAATGCGCACCAACTGGTCGCAGGTTTCGCGGGTAAGGCGACGCAATCCTTCCCCTTCCGCGCCCAGAACCCAGGCGATCGGCCCCTTCAGTTTGACGGAAAGCAGGTCGTCCTTGGCCTCGCTCGCCGTACCAACCACCCACACCCCCTCATCCCGCAATTCACGAAGGGTGCGAGCAAGGTTGGTGACGGCGACGAAAGGCACGGTTTCGGCAGCCCCGGACGCCACCTTGCGCACCGTGGCGGTCAAGCCGACGGCACGGTCCTTGGGAGCGATCACCGCGTGGACCCCCATTGCATCGGCTACACGCAGGCAGGCACCGAGGTTGTGAGGATCTTGAACACCGTCGAGGGCCAGCAACAACGCGGGTTCCTTGAGGTCTTCCAGCACTTCGTGGATGTCGTGAAATTGCGGCAGGGCTTCAACCTTGGCAACCACCCCCTGATGCTTGGCATGGCCCGCCATGCCGTCGAGACGATGGCGTTCGGCCATGATGACGCGAATATGATGCGCTTCGGCGAGTTTCAACAAGTCCTGCATCCGCCCATCCTGGCGATCCCGCTCCAGGTAGATTTCGCTAACGCCCTGGGGATTGTGACGAATGCGACTGGTAACCGCGTGAAAACCAAAAATAGAAAAGCCGCTCATGCAGACTTCCTCCCTGCCTTGGCAGCGCGTTTGCGCATCGGCTTGGGTTCCTCCACCGGTTCGACAGACTCAGGGGCAAGCTGAAAGTCGATTTTTGCCGATTCGAGATCGACTCGCACTACTTTGACCCGCACCCGGTCGCCGAGGCGGAAGCGCTGCCCGCTGCGTTCGCCGAGCAACTGGTGCTTGGCTGCATCGAAGTGGAAATAGTCGTTGCCGAGTTCGGTGACGTGCACCAAGCCTTCGACATAGATATCGTCAAGCGCCACGAATATGCCGAAACCGGTCACACCGGCGACGCTACCGTTGAAGCTATCGCCGATCTTGTCCTGCATGTAGTAGCACTTCAGCCAGGCATCCACATCGCGGGTGGCATCGTCGGCACGGCGCTCGGTCATCGAACAATGAACGCCAAGTTCCGCCCATTTTCCCGGCCGATATTTGTCCCCGTTGAGCACCGCCTTGATGGCGCGGTGGATCAGCAGGTCGGGATAACGGCGGATCGGAGAGGTGAAGTGGGTATAAGACTCGTAAGCCAACCCAAAATGGCCGGCGTTGTCCGGGCTGTATACCGCCTGTTGCAGGGAGCGCAGCATGACAGTCTGCAACAATTGCTCGTCGGGGCGCCCCTTGACCTTGGAGAGTAGCTTGGCGTAATCCTTCGCATGCGGCTCGTCGCCGCCGGTCAACCCCAGCCCGAATTCCTTGAGGAACTCGTGGAGGTTTTCCAGTTTCTCCGGGGTCGGACCTTCGTGGATACGGTACAAAGCGGGATGCGCATGCTCCTTGAGAAAATCCGAGGCGCACACGTTGGCGGCCAACATGCACTCCTCGATAAGGCGATGCGCATCGTTGCGGTGCACCGGGACAATGCGCTCGATCTTGCCCTGATCGTTGAAGATCATCTGGGTTTCAATGGTTTCGAAATCGATCGCACCACGAATCCCGCGCTCCTTGAGCAACACCTTGAACAAGGTATTCAGATTCTTGATGTGCGGCAACAAGGCGTTGTATTTCTGAGAATCCTCGCACTCGTCATCAGCCAGCATTGCCGCGACCTTGGTATAGGTGAGGCGTGCATGCGACCACATGACCGCCGGGTAAAAGCGGTAGCGTTTGATCTTGCCGGTAGCGCTGACGTTCATCTCGCACACCATGCACAAGCGATCCACTTCCGGGTTGAGAGAACACAAGCCGTTGGACAACTCCTCGGGCAGCATAGGAATCACGCGCCGCGGGAAATACACCGAATTGCCCCGAATGTAGGCTTCCTTGTCGAGCGCGTCGCCGGGCTGCACATAATGGCTGACATCGGCAATGGCCACATAGAGCGTCCACCCCTTGCCACTCGGCTCGCAATACACCGCGTCGTCGAAATCACGGGCCGTCTCGCCGTCAATGGTCACCAGCGGCAAATGGCGAATATCCTCCCGGCCCTTGCTGTCCTTTTTCAATACCTCGGCCTTGAATTTCTTGGCCGTCTTAACGACTTCCGGCGGAAACTCATGGGGCAAATCGTGTTTGCGCAGGGCGATCTCGATTTCCATGCCGGGATCCGCGTAATTGCCCAGCACCTCGATCACCCTGCCGATAGGTTGGGCGTGCTTGCTAGGCTGCTCGACGATTTCCACGGTCACCACCTGGCCGGACTTGGCGTCATGGATTTCTCCCGGAGGAATCAGGATGTCCTGGCTGATACGGCGGTTTTCCGCCACCACGAAATATATCCCGTGATCGTTGTAGAGACGCCCCACCAGACGGGTATTGGCACGCTCCAGCACCTCGACGATGCTACCTTCCAGACGCCCGCGCCGGTCGGTACCGACCACCCGCGCCATGGCTCGGTCGCCGTGGAGTACCTTGTCCATTTGCTTGGCGTTGAGGAACAGGTCCTCGCTGCCATCATCGGGAATCAGGAAACCGTAGCCGTCGGCATGACCTTGCACCCGCCCCTTGATGAGGTCGAGCTTGTCGACCATGCAAATCGCACCCTTGCGGTTGCGCATGAGTTGACCGTCGCGCTCCATTGCGCCGAGGCGGCGATGGAAGGTTTCGTGTTCGTCCTTGCGGATATCCAGAGCCCCCGCAAGTTCTTCTTCTGTAACAGGAACCCCTTTTTCCGCGAGAATTTGCAAAATGAATTCACGGCTCGGCAGGGGATTTTCGTAGTGAGCGCGCTCGCGCTCCAGATAAGGGTCTTGCTCGCGGATTTTTTGTTTCTTCGTTGACAAAGTAAATATTTCCTATTAAAGTGCGCGCTTCCTGAATTGCCCAGATGGCGGAATTGGTAGACGCACTAGGTTCAGGTCCTAGCGGTGGCAACACTGTGGAGGTTCGAGTCCTCTTCTGGGCACCAAATGATTTACCACTGAGAACCGCACCATGCTTGATTTTGAGCTGGTGCGGTTTTTTGTTGCCTGCTAATTCCGGGGATGTGCAGTGCCTATGCCCTGCACTGCGCGCATTCTACCCGAATTCCCTTTTGCCACGTGGTTTATTTCGGAGCGCGCGCGCATAGTTGGCGGGGTTTTACTTGCCTCCCCCACCCAATTCAACCTTGGCATTTACCAAGGTTGTTTCAATCAACTTTCCTTAGGTTTATTGCGCCGGGTTGATGGCGATTTTGGCGCCTTCGGCTCTCTCTTCGGCTTGGGTGTATCAATCCGTGCCGTGCTGCGCAAGCGCTCCTTGTCGGGGCGGGTACGATCCCAGCGGGGGATGGGAATGCCGGCCCATTTGAGGATTTGCACCACCTCTTCGGACCCCAGTTCAACCCATTGGCCACGCTTCAGACGGGTTGGCAGGTTGATGGCGCCGAAACGCACCCGCATCAGGCGACTGACCATCATCCCAACCGCTTCGAACAGGCGGCGCACTTCACGGTTGCGGCCCTCGCGAATAATCACGCGGTACCAATGGTTGGAGCCTTCGCCCCCCTGCTCCATAATCGCGTCGAATTTGGCAAGCCCATCTTCCAGTTCAATACCCGCCTTCAACTTGGCAATTTGCTCCGTCGACATTTCGCCGAGCAGGCGCACCGCATATTCGCGTTCCACCTCGAAACGAGGATGGGTCAGGCGATTAGCGAGTTCACCGGAGGTGGTAAAAATCAGCAAGCCGCTGGTATTGAAGTCCAACCGCCCTACCGACACCCACCACGAGGAAGCCAGGATGGGAATCCGCTCGAACACGCTGGTGCGGCCTTCCGGGTCGTCGCGACTGACGATTTCTCCTTCCGGTTTGTGATACAACATCACGCGCGGCAGGCGATCGGCGCTGCGCAGCCTGAGGATCCGTCCGTTGGCACGGATCGAGTCCTCAGAGGTGACGCGCATTCCGAGTTCGGCGACTTGGCCGTTGACGGTGACGCGCCCGCTCTTGATCAACTCTTCCATGTCACGGCGCGAACCGAGGCCGGCTTGGGCCAGCACTTTTTGCAGTTTGCTGGTGCCGTCGTTGAGGGGGGCGTTTTCCTCGCCCTCCTCCTCGTAATCGTCGAGTTCCGGCTCCAATTCCTCTTGAATAGCCTCCATCCTCCCGGTTTTTCGGGGTGCTCGTTTCGGTTGCGGGGCGGCGGTCTGGGCGGTAGGGATGTTGCGTCTTCTTTGCATGATTCAGCTTTCAATTAACGTGATGGTCGCGAAGCGACACTTTGTGCGCTTCGCCATTATGCTCTTCAGGAACGACTGGCGGGAGGGGGCAAGGGTAAAGTCAAGACGGCTCGTTGTGAGTCTCAGGTTCGTTTCTCGCTTCCAGGACGGCGGTCATTTCGCCCACGGATTCCAGCGCCGGCAGCTCTTGCAGGGAACGCAGGTTGAGGTCATCGAGAAATTGTTTGGTGGTAGCGTACAGGGCGGGACGACCCGGCACCTCGCGATGACCGACCGCGTCGATCCAGCCACGCGATTCCAGGGTTTTAACGACCTGCGTCGAAACCGTGACGCCGCGGATCTCCTCGATATCGCCGCGCGTGACCGGCTGGCGGTGGGCGATGATCGCCAGGGTCTCCATGACCGCACGCGAGTAACGTGGCGGCTTTTCCGGACTGAGGCGTTCGAAATAATGCTGGTATTCCTGACGCACCTGGAAGCGCCAGCCGCTGGCGACGTTGACCAGTTCCACGCCGCGCCCGTTCCATTCGGTGCGCAACTCTTCCAGAAGCTTGCGCAGGATTTCGCTGGACAGCTCGACGTCGAAGAGTTTTTTCAACTGATAAAGGGACAAGGCTTCGGAACTGGCGAGCAGGACGGCTTCCAACACCAGTTTGATTTCGTTGAGATTAGGCGTGTTCTGCATGGGCCAGTTTCACATAAATTGGGGCGAATGGCGCTTGCTGGGAGATTTCCACCAGCTTTTCGCGAGCCAGTTCGAGGATGGCGAGGAAGCTCACCACCATTTCCGGCACGCCGCGCAGGGTATCGAACAGCGACACAAATTCGGCAAAGGTTTCGCCCTTCAGCATTCGCAGGATGCGGCTCATGTGCTCGCGCACCGAGAGTTCCTCGCGGGTGATGCGGTGATGTTTGGTGACGTTGGCACGACGAACCACGTCCAGCCAGGCTTCGCGCAGGTCGTCGAGGCTGACTTCGGGAAGACGCTTAACCGTCACCTGTTCCAGCCACACCTGCACCAGCGCGAAATCGCGCCCGACCAGCGGCAGTTCATCGAGCTTGCGCGCTGCCAGCTTCATCTGTTCGTACTCCAGCAGCCTCCGCACCAGCTCGGCGCGCGGGTCGGCGTCTTCCTCGCCGGTAGCAACCGGCTTGGGCAGCAACATGCGCGATTTGATCTCGATCAGCACCGCCGCCATCACCAGGTATTCGGCAGCCAACTCCAGTTGCTTGACCCGCATCAGCTCCACGTAATCCATGTACTGGCGAGTCACTTCCGCCATCGGGATATTCAGCACGTCAAGGTTCTGGCGGCGGATGAGATAGAGCAACAGGTCGAGCGGGCCTTCGAAGGCGTCCAGAAACACTTCCAGCGCTTCCGGCGGGATGTACAGATCCTTGGGGATTTCCGCCATCGGCTCGCCGTACAGGCGAGCGACGGGCGGCACCAGCAACTCTGCTTCGCTCATGGCAAAGACCGTCTATTCCGCCTCAAGACTGTCCTCGCGACGCTATCAGCCGAATACAATTTTGACCACATCCTTGAATTGCCGCACGAAATGGGCCGTGATCCCGGCGCGGATGTAATCCGGCAGTTCGTCGAAATCGCGTCGGTTGGCTTCTGGGAAAATCAGTTCCATCACCTTGATGCGCCGGGCAGCGATAACTTTTTCGCGCAGCCCGCCGATAGGCAGGACTTCCCCGGTCAGGGTCAGTTCACCGGTCATCGCCAATGGGCGGGCGATTTTGTCCTTGCGCGCCAGCGACAGCAAGGCGGTCGCCATGGTGATGCCGGCACTCGGCCCGTCCTTGGGGGTGGCACCTTCGGGAACGTGGAGATGGACAAACGCTTCGTCGAAGAACGTCGGGTTGCCCTTATAGGTTTTTAGATGGGAAGCGATGTAGCTATAGGCGATTTCCGCGGATTCGCGCATCACGTCGCCGAGTTGCCCGGTCAGCTTGAAACCGCGATTCTTGGTATGCACCAAAGTAGCTTCGATAGACAGCGTCGCGCCACCCATCGCCGTCCAGGCGAGACCGGTCACCACACCGATGCCGGTAAGGGGTTTTTCGGGCAGGAAAACCGGCTTACCAAGGTATTCCTCGACTTGATGAATCGCCAGATGGATGGGTTTTTCTTCACCATTGACCAGCTTCACCACGGCCTTGCGGACCATCCGCCCCAACTGCTTTTCAAGGTTGCGCACCCCGGATTCGCGGGCGTAACCCTCGATCACTTGGCGCAATGCCGGCTCGGTTATGGTCAGTTCGCCGCGCGCGATACCGGCTTTTTTCAGTTGTTTGGGCCACAGGTGATGCTTGGCGATCTGGATTTTCTCGGCGGTGATATAGCCCGACAAGCGGATGATTTCCATGCGATCAAGCAGCGGCCCGGGAATAGTGTCGAGTTGGTTGGCGGTACAGACGAACAGGACTTTCGACAAATCGAAGCGCACATCCAGGTAGTGGTCGAGAAAATCGACGTTCTGCTCGGGATCAAGGACTTCCAGGAGCGATGAGGCCGGATCGCCCTGATACGACGCACCGATCTTGTCGATTTCGTCGAGCATGATGACCGGGTTGGCAACCCCGCATTCCTTGATCGCCTGGACGAATTTGCCGGGCATCGCGCCGATGTAGGTACGGCGATGCCCCTTGATTTCGGCCTCGTCGCGCATTCCGCCGAGGCTGAAACGATAGAATTTGCGCCCCAACGAATTGGCGATGGAGCGCCCGATGGAGGTCTTGCCCACGCCGGGCGGCCCGACCAGAACGAGAATGGAACCGGCCACCTCGCCTTTCAGGGCGCCGACCGCGAGAAACTCGATAATCCGTTCCTTCACGTCGGAAAGACCGTCGTGATCGTGGTCGAGGATCTTGTGAGCGCGCTTCAGGTCCAGCTTATCCTTGGAGTATTTACCCCACGGCAACTGGGTGAGCCAGTCCAGGTAATTGCGGGTGACGGCATATTCCGACGAACCGGATTCCAGCATGGAAAGCTTGTCCATCTCCTCGCCGATGCGCTTTTTCGCGCCATCCGGCAATTTCAGCTTGGCGATGCGCTCGTTGAAACGCTCCAGGTCGGCGGTACGGTCGTCCTTGGCGATGCCCAGTTCCTTCTGGATTTCCTTGAGTTGTTCGCGCAGGAAAAATTCGCGCTGGCGCTCGCTGATCTTCTGCTCGACCTGGGAGCGAATCTGCGATTGCAGCTTGGCGACATCCAGTTCCTTCTTGATGAGGACCAGCACCTTTTCCATGCGTCGCCGCACGTTGAAGGCTTCCAGAACCTTTTGCAGGTCTTCCTTGGTGGCGGTGGTGAGCGAGGCCGCGAAATCCGCGAGGATCGCCGGCTCGTTGGGGCTGAAGCGATTCAGGAAAAACTTGAGTTCCTCGCTGTACAACGGATTAAGGGGAATCAGATCCTTGATGGTGTTGATGATGGCCATGGCGTAGGCCTTCATCTCGTCCTCGTTGCGCGACATAGTTTCCGGCGGATATTCGACCTGTACCAGATACGGAGGGGTATGGGAAATCCATTTGACGATGCGGAAACGCGCCTGCCCTTCGGCGATAAACTGCATCTTTCCTTCGGAATGCACGGGGTGGTGCATGTTTACCATCGTACCGATGCTGAAGAAATCCTCGGGCTTGGCATCATCCGACATTTCCGGCTTGACCAGGATCAGCCCTACCATCTTGTGGGGCGTTTCACCGATGCGCTTCACCGTTTCCAGCCACGGCTTTTCATTCATCAACAATGGCAGAGTTTGTGCGGGGAAAAACGGCTTCTCGGTAAGGGGCAGCAAATGCAGGGTATGCGGCAGGATGCGCGCGGGAGCCGACGGTTTGTCGTCACTTTCCTTGGCGGGCAAAACCTCACCTTCGAGCGGGGTGGAGTCAGACATCGTTATTCCTAATTATTTACGACCGTGTTATCAACGGGGGAAGAAAAGCGGAAGACCAATCGGGAATAAGGGAAAAACAGCCCTCGCTTCAGCATTCCACTCCCTGAACTTTCCCGCAGGCGTTGCCGTTATCCGGCCAACAATCCAGTTGCCACGTTCATTAAGTTGCGCCAATCAGGAATAATTCAACCCCATCGCCTCGCGGACGTCACGCATGGTTTCATTGGCCAGTTCACGGGCCTTTTCACAGCCGTCGGCAATAATATTGCGCACCAGGGTCGGATCGTCGTGATACATCCGGGCGCGTTCGCGCATCGGCTTCTGCTCTTCCAGAACGGCATCGATCACCGGCTGCTTGCACTCCAGGCAACCGATGCCGGCGCTGGTACAGCCTTCCTGTACCCACTGGCGCAGACTGTCGGTGGAATACACCATGTGGAACTGCCAGACCGGGCATTTTTCCGGGGTGCCGGGGTCGGTGCGCCGTACCCGTGCCGGATCGGTAGGCATGGTACGAATTTTCTTTACCAGGCTGTCCTGCTCTTCGCGAAGCGCAAGAGTGTTGTTGTAGGACTTGGACATTTTCTGCCCATCCAGGCCCGGCATTTTGGATGCGACGGTCAGCAATGCTTGGGGTTCGGCAAGGATCATCTTGCCGCCGCCTTCGAGATAGCCGAACAGCCGTTCGCGGTCGCCCATGCTGAGATTTTGCGTATCGTTGAGCAACGCCTTGGCCGACTCCAGCGCTTCGTCGTCGCCTTCCTGCTGGAAACGAGTACGCAGTTCCTCGTAAAGCTTGGCTTTCTTGCCGCCCATTTTCTTGACCGCAGCCAGGGCTTTTTCCTCGAAACCCGGCTCGCGTCCGTAGAGATGGTTGAAACGACGCGCCAGTTCGCGGGTGAATTCGATGTGAGGAACCTGGTCCTCGCCCACCGGCACTTGATTGGCACGATAGATGAGGATGTCCGCCGCCTGGAGAAGCGGGTAGCCGAGAAACCCGTAGGTGCTCAAATCCTTGCCGGAAAGCTTTTCCTGCTGATCCTTATAGGTCGGCATCCGTTCCAGCCAGCCCAGCGGGGTCATCATCGACAGCAGGAGGTGCAATTCGGCGTGTTCCGGCACGCGCGACTGGATGAACAGGGTCGCCTGGGCCGGGTCGACACCGGCCGCCAGCCAGTCGATTACCATGTCCCAAACGTTCTTCTCGATCACTTCCGGGGTATCGTAATGAGTCGTCAGGGCGTGCCAGTCGGCCACGAAAAATAGGCATTCGTATTCGTTCTGCAATTCCACCCAGTTCTTCAGCACCCCATGGTAATGACCAAGATGCAGACTGCCGGTGGGGCGCATCCCCGAAAGAACTCTTTCCGCAAACATAAGTTTATATCCCGAACAACATGAAAATAACGCTGACCGTCAAATCGATCAGCGGCCACAAAATCCTGTCCAGCACGCCCAGGAACAACAGGGCAATCAGGATAAAAAAACCATAGCGCTCCAACTCAGCGAAACGCCAAGCCAGGTGGTTGGGCAACAAGCTGACCATGATGCGCCCGCCGTCCAGCGGCGGCAGCGGCAAAAGGTTCAGCACCAGCAATACCGCGTTGATGCTCACGCCGGCCTTGCCCATCAAGGCCATCGGCAAAGACAAGCTGCTATCCGGCATGAGGGTGGAAAGCTTCATCACCAACGCCCAGCCCAGCGCCATCGCCAAGTTGGACGCCGGGCCGGCAAGCGCCACCCACAACATGTCTTTTTTGGGTTGGCGCAGATTGCCGAAATTCACCGGAACCGGCTTGGCCCAGCCAAACAGGATGCCTCCCAACAACAGGGTCAGCAGCGGCACCAGCAAGGTACCCACCGGATCGATGTGGCGTAACGGATTCAGGCTGATGCGCCCCAGCATGTACGCGGTGCTGTCGCCGAAATGGCGCGCCGCGTAACCATGTGCTGCTTCGTGCAGGGTGATGGCAAACATCACCGGCAATGCGTAAACGGCGATTTTCTGAACCAACGTCAGTTCGAGCATCTCATTCCAGTCCGAAAGCCCGCACGTCGCCTTTACCCTGCCGCACCAACACGGGCACATCACCCGTCATGTCGATCACGGTCGACGAGACCACATCGCAATAACCGCCGTCTACCACCAGATCCACCTGGTGTTCCAGCAGGTCGCGGATTTCGTAGGGATCGGAAAGCGGCACGTCTTCGCCCGGCATCTGCATGGTGGAACTCAGCATCGGCTCGCCAAGTTCAGCCAGCAAGGCCTGAGTGACGGGGTGTTCGGGAACGCGCAGGCCGATGCTGCGACGCTTGGGATGCTGCAAACGCTTGGGAGTTTCCTTGGTCGCTTCCAGGATGAACGTGTAACACCCCGGTGTCGCCGCCTTGAGCAGGCGGTATTGGCTATTGTCGACCTTGGCGTAGCGGGCGATTTCGGCGAGATCGCGGCACACCAAAGTCAGGAAATGCTGGTCGTCGAGACGGCGAATGGCGCGAATACGTTCCTCCGCAGCCTTGCAGCCCGGCAGACAGCCCAACGCATAGCTGGCGTCGGTCGGATAGACGATCACTCCGCCGCCGCGCAGGATATCGACAATCTGGCGTATCAAGCGGGGTTGCGGGTTTTCAGGGTGGACAACGAATAGCTGAGCCATAACCGATCTTAGTTTCGAGCTTTGATTTTTGAAAAAGCCGGCAATCCCAACCTCAAAATTCGATTCCCCAGTCTTGCCACACCGGGCGGCAGGACGGCGGCAAATCGGGGAGTTTGCCGAGTTCCAGGTAATTTTCTTCCGGACCGTGAAAATCCGAACCGCACGACGCCAGAAAATCGAATTCGCGGGCATATTCGGCGAATTCGGCATATTGCTCGCGGCTATGGCTGCCGGACACCACCTCAATCGCCTCTCCGCCCGCGTCCTTGAAAGCTTCCAGCAAGGCCCGCAGGTTGCTCCTGCCCAGATCGTAACGCCCCGGGTGAGCCAAAACGGGAACCCCGCCGCTTTCCTTGATCCAGCCTATCGCCTCGTCGAACTCGGCCCACTGGTGCGGGACGTAGCCGGGTTTACCTTTGACAAGAAATTTCTTGAACACCGATTTAACGTCCTTGGCATGGCCTTTTTCAACCAGGTAACGGGCAAAGTGGGCGCGCCCGATCATGTTTTCGTTTTCAGCGTAGGCGTAAGCGCCCTCCAATGTGCCTGAAATACCGAATGCCTCCAGCGAAGCCGCCATCCTGGCGGCCCGTTCACCGCGACCGGCGCGAATCTGCGCCAACCCTTGGTAAAGGGCCGGACAAGCCGGGTCGATACGCAATCCGACCACATGAATGCTGCGATTGTTCCAGGTTGTGGAAATTTCGGTACCATCGATCAAGACAATGCCGACTTCCGCGGCTGCCCGATGAGCTTCGGCCAGGCCGTTCACGTCATCGTGATCGGTCAGGGCAAACATCCGGATTCCTTGCGCGGCAGCCCGGAAAATCAGCTCTGTAGGTGTCAGCAGACCGTCGGAAGTAGTGGAGTGACTATGCAAGTCAACGAGTGACAATCGGGAGGCTCTATTGTTAAATGAGCCGGAATCATAGCAAAATAACGCCTTTATTGAAAACGCGGCGGGATTTTCCCAATGTCGCGACTTAGGCACCCCATGAAGTTTCTCTTCGATCTGTTCCCGATTATCCTGTTTTTCATTGCGTATAAATTTTTTGGCATTTTCACGGCTACCGCTGTCGCAATCGGTGCGACGTTCGCCCAAATCGCCTGGGTCTGGCACCGCCACGGCAAGGTCGACAACATGCTGTGGGTAAGCCTCGGCCTGATCGTTTTCTTCGGCGGCGCCACGCTGATTTTCAAGAACCCCACCTTCATCAAGTGGAAGCCAACTGTCTTGTACTGGCTGTTCGCCGTAGTGTTGCTGGGCAGCCAACTCATCACCGGCAAGAACCTGATCAAGGCAATGATGAAAAAACAGGTGGAACTTCCAGAGATTGTGTGGAAGCAACTCAATCTGAGCTGGATCGGCTTTTTCACGGTGATGGGGGGCGTCAACTTGTACGTTGCCTATAACTATCCCGAAGATACCTGGGTAAATTTCAAGTTGTTCGGCATACTCGGAATGATGTTGATATTCGTGCTCTTGCAAGGCGTATTGCTGTCCAAATACATCGACGAGAAAAAGGAGCCTGAATGATGCTCTACATGATCCACGCCGAAGACCTGCCCGGCACGTTGGAAAAGCGCCTCGCCGCCCGCCCCGCCCACCTGGAACGCTTACAGCACCTGCAACGCGAAGGCCGCTTGATGCTGGCCGGGCCGTTGCCCGCCATCGACAGTGCCGACCCCGGCCCCGCCGGTTTTTCCGGAAGTTTGGTGGTTGCGGAATTTTTTTCACTTGCCGATGCCCAAGCCTGGGTTGAAAACGATCCTTACGTCGCTGCCGGGGTGTATGCCAAAACCACGGTAAAACCCTTTAAAAAGGTCTTTCCGGCCTGAGAAGGATTTACGCTATAATGGCGCGGTTTGCCATTATCACGATGGAAGCCTCGGTTTTCTAACAAAAATTTTTCAACCGTTATTTCTTTTTCAAGAGGAAAAACCTTAATGCGCTCGATGAAAATTCGTCATGCCCTGCTCGGCCTGAGCAGCCTGGTTGCCATCACCGCCTGTAACGCCCAGGAACCTGCGAAAACGGCTCCTGCCGCTGCCGCACCTGCCGCCACCCCCGCCGCCAATACCGACAAGCCTCCCGTCGTGAACGGCGTGACCATCCCTCAGGCACGCATCGACTTCCTGCTCAAGCAAGGCACTGCACAAGGCCAGCCTGACAATCCCCAATTGCGCCAGAACATCCGCGACAACCTGATTGTTCAGGAAGTGATCTCTCAGGAAGCCGCCAAGAAAGGCTTGGAGAAGGATGGCGAGGTCGCCCTGCAAATCGACATGGCTCGCCAAAACGTGCTGGTCCGCGCCTATATTCAGGACTACCTGAAGAACAATCCCGTCTCCGACGACACACTTAAGGCCGAATACGACAAGATCAAGGCACAGATGGGCGACAAGGAATACAAGGCTCGTCACATCCTGGTCGAAAAGGAAGAAGAAGCCAAGGACATCATCGCCAAGCTGAAGAAAGGCGAGAAGTTCGAAAAACTGGCGGAAAAGTCCAAGGATCCGGGTTCCAAGGCCAATGGCGGCGATCTCGGCTGGGCACCGCCGGGCAACTACGTGAAGCCCTTCAGCGACGCCATGATCAAGCTGCATAAGGGTAAATTCACCACCGAACCCGTCAAATCGCAGTTCGGCTATCACGTCATCCAACTGGAAGACTCTCGCGATATGAAGGTTCCAGGCTTCGACGAGGTGAAGAACAACCTGCGCCAGCGCCTGCAACAACAGCAGATCGACAAGATGATTGCCGACCTGAAAGCCAAAGCCAAGATCAACTGATCGCGGCGATCCGCTCAGGCAATAAAAAAGGGGCTGTGGCCCCTTTTTTATTGCCTATATCCGAGACGCTACTCATATCCCCGGCAATTCCAGTGCTTCCGCCCAGCCTATCGCCTCGATATGGGCGCGATTGACATCCATCGGACGGATCCCCAATTTTTCCGCCAACTCGTCAATTTTGAGCAGATCGATCGTTTCACAAGACTCGGCCAATTCCAGGAATGCGCCAATGGTCCCTTCCTTATGCAGCAAGGCGGAAACGATGGCAGTCGAAACCTGGAGTTTCGCCAATATATTATCCAGCGAAGTACCGAACATGACATCCAGCATTGACAGCATGCCGGCAATAAACAAGGTGTCATGTTTCATGCCAGGTTCGCGGGCCACCCCCAGCAGTTCCATAAAACGGCTGCGGGTCAGGATGCTCCGCACCATTGCCGGCGGGGCGGAGTTATCCTTGCAGGTGTAGATCAACAAAGCCACCCAGCGGTAAAGCTGGGAGTAGCCAATCATCGTAACCGCCCCGGCAATGGATTTGATCTTGCTACCGGCACCGAAAGCCGCACAATTGACATAACCCAGCAATTTTACGACGAGCGCCGGGTCTTTCTTGAAAACGGCTTCGATCTTCGCCAAGTCCTCATCGCTTTTCAGCATGTTCAGCAACAGGATGAGGCTTTCCTGGCTGGGCGAGATGGATTTTTCCTTGAGATTTTCCGGACGGTTGAAATAGTAGCCCTGAAAGAAATCGAACCCCAGTTCCAGGCAAAACTTGAAGGTATAACCATCCTCGATTTTCCTGGCGATGATTTGGACCGGGGATTTTTCGACGCGGCTGAAATTTGCCACCAGGGATTCGGAGTCCGTGTATTTCAGATCGAAATCGACGAAATTCGAACGTTCCAACAACGCCATTTCGTTCCCCGACAGGTCGTCGAGTCTGACGCATATGCCGATTTGCCGCTGCCGAAGGTTATCGAAACAGGCCAACAATTCTGGGGTGACATTGATCCTGCCGCGAATTTCCAGAACCACCCGTCCTGCTGGAAGCAGCGACAGGAAGTCCTGATCCATCAGCATTTCCGGGGAAACGATCAGGAAAACCAGTTTGCCCTCAAGAAGCCATTTCGAACCGAAATCGCTCAGCAAGCTGACCAGCACCATGGCGCTGGCTTTCAGTTCGCTATCGTATTTAGCCCGGGAGGAATCCGCACTTTCCCGGTAATACAACTCGTACCCGATGATCTGGCGAGATTTATCGAGTACCGGCTGCCTTCCAACAATTGCCAAGCTCATTTAATTTCACCGCCCCCCGATATGGAAACTTCCGTTTGGCATTCCTGCACGCCTCAAGCTTATGCGCGGCAGGCAACACCTCGATTCTTATCGAAGTACGGTAACAAAGCAGCCAGTCAATTGCCACTCACCAGGACTCACCGCTTCTCACCGGAAGTCCATCTCGGGTGGGTCAGCCTGATTTTTCTGTTTACCCCAGCCATTTGCGGGCATTGCGGAACATCCGCAGCCATGGACCGTCTTCATTCCACCGGGCAGGATGCCAGGAATGCTGCACGGCGCGGAAAACCCGTTCCGGGTGCGGCATCATGATGGTGAAACGCCCGTCCGGCGTGGTCAAGCCGGTGATCCCCTGCGGCGAACCGTTGGGATTGGAGGGATAGGTTTCGCAGGGCTGGCCGAGGTTGTCGACGTAGCGCAAGGCCACCAGGGCCGCATTCATTTGCACGGTATCGCGGAACTCGGCGTAGCCTTCGCCGTGAGCTACCACGATGGGCATCCGGCTGCCGGCCATGCCGTCGAGGAAAATCGACGGACTGGCTGGTACTTCCACCATCACGAAACGCGCCTCGAACTGCTCCGACTTGTTGCGCACGAAATGCGGCCAATTCTGGGCGCCCGGAATGATCTCGTGGAGGTTACTCATCATTTGGCAGCCGTTGCACACCCCCAGAGCGAAGGTGTCGTTGCGCTGAAAGAAGGCTTCGAACTGCTCGCGGGCACGCGGGTTGAATAGGATAGACTTGGCCCACCCTTCCCCTGCCCCCAGCACGTCGCCGTAGGAGAACCCGCCGCACGCCGCGAAGCCCTGGAAACCGTCGAGCGCGACGCGCCCGGCAATGATGTCGCTCATATGCACGTCAACCGCCTCGAAGCCGGCACGGTCGAAAGCGGCGGCCATTTCCACTTGGCCGTTGACCCCCTGTTCGCGCAGGATTGCGGCACGCGGGCGCTTGCCAGTGGCAATGAAGGGGGCCGCCACGTTCTCGTTGATATCGAATGTCAGTGTCGCCTGCAAGCCGGGATCACCGGCATTCAGAATACGCTCGAACTCCTGGCGGGCGCAGGCCGGATTGTCGCGCAGCGATTGCAGGTGGAAAGTAGTTTCCGACCAGGCGCGTTGCAACTCCACCCGGCTTGCGCCGAAAATTTCCGTCCCGTTACGCAGCACCGACAAACGGTCGACATCGTTGGTCGAACCAAGGACGTGCAACTCACCGCGTAGGTCGGCGGCAAAAAAGGCTTCCATCACCGCAGGGGTATCGCTACGACGCACTTGCAGCACTGCACCGAGTTCTTCGCTGAACAACACCCCGAAAATCCGCTCCGTAAATCCCGAAGCCGGAATTACCGGCTCCTCGTCGCCGGCGTCGGTATCCGCGGAGATCCGTTCAATACACAGTTCATCGACTTCCACTGTCACACCGAGGTGGCCGGCGAACATCATTTCGCACAAGGTCACGAACAACCCGCCGTCGGAACGATCATGATAGGCGAGCAACTTGCCTTCGGCATTGAGGCGCTGGATGGTCGCAAAGAAGGCTTTCAGTTGCGCCGGGCTATCCACATCCGGGGCCTGGTTGCCGATTTGCTTATATACCTGCGCCAGTGCCGAACCGCCCAGGCGATTCTTGCCGCGCCCCAGGTCGATAAGGATCAGGTCGGTTTCGCCGGCATCGCTGCGCAGTTGCGGGGTCAAGGTACGGCGTGCGTCGCTGCATGGCGCGAAGGCGGAAATAATCAGAGACAGCGGTGCGGTCACGGCTTTCTTCTCACCGCCCTCTTCCCACACCGTCTTCATCGACATCGAATCCTTGCCGACCGGGATGCTGATACCCAGTTGCGGACACAACTCC
Source organism: Sulfuricella sp. (assembly GCA_018336195.1). Taxonomy (GTDB): domain Bacteria; phylum Pseudomonadota; class Gammaproteobacteria; order Burkholderiales; family Sulfuricellaceae; genus JAGXQV01. The sequence continues at coordinate 68,636 of JAGXQV010000144.1, forward strand.
ATCCCCACCGCACGCACCGTATCGTACAAAGCGGCATCTTCGCCGGGGTGCCCGGCGGGCGCCATCCAGTTGGCGGACAGCTTCACGTCGCCGAGATCGGCAACGGGCGCGGCGGCGATGTTGGTCAATGCCTCGCCGATGGCCATTCGTCCCGACGCCGCCGGCTCGATCAGCGCCAACGGGGTGCGCTCGCCCATGGCGAAGGCCTCGCCGCGCGTTTCGTTGAAACCGGCCAGAGTCACGGCAACGTCGGCCACCGGGATCTGCCACGGCCCGACGAACTGGTCGCGGGCGGTCATGCCGCCCACGGTACGGTCGCCGATGGCGATCAGGAAAGTCTTGTCGGCCACTGTCGGCAAGTGCAGCACACGGAATGCCGCTTCTTTCAGATCGATGCCCGCCGCGCTGAACACCGGCAAGGCACGGCTGACGCGCGCCACGTTACGGGTCATCTTGGGCGGTTTACCAAGCAGCACCGCCAACTCCATGTCGATGGGGCGATTGTTGAAATGGCTGTCTTCCAAGATCAGCCGCTGCTCCGCAGTGGCTTCGCCAACCACCGCGTAAGGACAGCGCTCGCGGGCGCACAGGGCGTCGAACAATTCCCGATGTTCCGCGCCGATGGCCAGCACGTAGCGCTCCTGCGCCTCGTTGCACCAGATTTGCATGGGCGACATGCCGGGTTCTTCGTTGTGCACAGCGCGCAGGTTGAAGTGCCCGCCGCAACCTGCGTCGTTGACCAATTCCGGCAGCGCGTTGGAAAGTCCACCCGCGCCAATGTCGTGAATCGACACGATGGGGTTGGCATCGCCCATCTGCCAGCAACGGTCGATGACTTCCTGGCAACGCCGCTGCATTTCGGGATTGCCGCGCTGTACCGAATCGAAATCGAGGTTTTCGGCATTTGCCCCGGTATCCATGCTGGATGCCGCGCCGCCGCCCAGGCCGATCAGCATGGCCGGCCCGCCCAACTGGATAATCAGCGCACCCGGTGCGATCTTGTCTTTCATGGCATGGCGCGCCGAAATGTTGCCGACGCCGCCAGCCAGCATGATGGGCTTGTGGTAGCCGCGCACCTCGCCATCGACTTGTTCCTCGTAAGTGCGGAAATAGCCGGTCAGGTTGGGCCGCCCGAATTCGTTGTTGAAAGCCGCTCCACCGATGGGTCCTTCCAGCATGATCTGCAAGGCCGAGGCGATACGCCCCGGTTTGCCGTAATTGCCTTCCCAAGGTTGGGCAAATCCAGGGACATTCAGGTTGGACACTGAAAAACCGGTCAATCCGGCTTTGGGCCGCGAGCCACGTCCGGTGGCTCCTTCATCGCGAATTTCCCCACCGGAACCGGTCGCAGCACCGGGAAACGGTGAAATGGCGGTGGGATGGTTGTGGGTTTCCACCTTCATCAGAATATGAGTTTCATCGGTCACGTAGCCATAGGACTGACCTGCGCCGGGGTAAAAGCGCCCGAACCTACCACCTTCGATGATCGAGGAATTGTCGCTATACGCTACCACTGTGCCGCGCGGGCTGAGTTGGTGGGTGTTGCGGATCATCGCGAACAGGGATTTATCCTGCTGCTCGCCGTCGATCACCCACTCGGCATTGAAAATCTTGTGGCGGCAATGTTCGGAATTGGCCTGGGCAAACATCATCAACTCCACGTCGGTAGGATTGCGCCCGATGCGGGTGAAATTCTCCACCAGGTAGTCGATTTCATCGGGCGACAGGGCCATGCCCTTGGCGCGGTTCGCCGCTTCCAGCGCGGCTTTGCCGCCTGCCAGAACATCCACGCTATCGAGCGGCGCCGGCTCGAAATGGCGAAACAGCTTTTCCGCATCAGTCAGGCTGGCCAGCACGGTTTCCGTCATGCGGTCATGGATCAGCGGCAGCAACACGGCTTTTTCCGCAGCCGTCAGTGGTGTGCCATCCGACTTTTTCACGTAAAAAGCCATCCCGCGTTCCAACCGGTTAATCAGCGCCAGCCCGCAATTGTGGGCAATGTCGGTCGCCTTCGACGACCACGGCGAAATCGTCCCGAGGCGCGGCGCAACCAGCAGCAATTCGCCGTCCGGCGCTTCGAGTGGGCTGGCGGGACCGTAGGTAAGAATTTTCGCCAGAATGTCGCTTCCCGCAGCGGTCAGTTCGCGGCTGGTTTCGGCGAAATGCCAGTATTCGGCGTGAAGGTGGGAAATTCTCGGCACATCGGCTTGCAGCGCCTGTTGGAGTTTTTCGAGACGGAAGGAGGAAAGGGCGTTGCCGCCGCGCAGCTTGAGCATGAGAAAACCCACAAAATCAGGAAAAGGAAGGCGTAATGATAGCGCAAAAGGCCTTCGCCCGGATGAGGCAAGCGCCCAAGCGCAGGGCAATCGTCCCAGCGTTTCGGCAAACTCGACAGGTTCGGTTACGCTCTGCCAAGTTCGCCCACTTGCGAAAAAATCGCCATTGCGTCCATTGCCTTCAAGCATTGCCAGGAAGGCGGCAAGGCAACGATTGGTTTCCCCTCCCGCCGGTGTTGTCGCAACGCAGCCTTTGGCGCATGATTTAACCTATGAACATGCTCGACTTTGCCCCGCTTTATTCCAGCGCCGCGATCCGTGAGATCGAAGGCCGTGCGCAGCGAGATATCGCCCGTGGTAGGCCCGGTTTGATGGAGCGCGCCGGGCTTGCCGCCGCCGAACTGGCGCGTGAACTGGCCGGCAACGGCAAGCGCATCCTGGTGGTCGCCGGCCCCGGCAACAATGGCGGAGATGCGCTGGTGGCGGCACGCCATCTCAAATCCTGGTGGTTCGACGTCGATCTGGTACTGCTCGGCGATCCCGCTAAATTTCCGCCCGATGCGGCAGCAGCCTGGGAAGCCTGGACTGAGACAGGAGGAACGGCGTTGGGAGCCATTCCCGAGCACCGTAGTTGGTGCCTGGTCATTGACGGCCTGTTCGGCATCGGGCTGGGGCGCAATCTGGGCGGCGTTTATCTGGAAGGCGTGCGGCACATCAACCGCCTCAAGCTACCCACCCTGGCGCTGGACGTGCCCAGCGGGCTGGATGCCGATACCGGTCAACTCTTTGGCGCAGCGGTGCGCGCCAGCCACACCCTGACCTTTATTGCCCTCAAGCCGGGCCTGCTGACCGCCAACGGACCGGATTATTGCGGAGATATCCAGGTCGCCAACCTGGAACTGGATGCTCAGGAACTTGCCCTCTCCCAAGGCAAGCTACTCGACGAACGGATCGCCAATGCCTTCCCCCAACGCCCGCGCAACAGTCACAAGGGATTGCTCGGCAGCGTCGCCATTCTCGGCGGGGCGGGTTCGATGGTCGGGGCGACGATTCTCGCCGGACGCGCGGCACTCAAATGCGGCGCGGGTCTGGTTTATGTAGCTACGCTGGATGAGGCCTTGCCTTTCGATCCCGTGCAGCCGGAATTGATGTTTTGCACTCCCGCGCAACTTCGCGACAAGGAAAAATTGACCTGCCTAGTAATCGGTCCGGGATTGGGCCAATCCGCGTCGGCATTGGAACATCTGGGGTGGGCCTTGCAAGCGGACATCCCGCTGGTGCTGGACGCCGACGCGCTGAATCTGGTCGCCGCCAACGGCAACCTGCAAATCCAGGCGCAACAGCGTATCGCCGCCACGCTGCTCACGCCCCACCCCGCCGAAGCAGGCCGGCTATTGGGCACAGACAGCCACGACATCCAGCAGGATCGCGTCGCCGCGGCTCTCCAGTTGGCGGAGCGCTACCATAGTCTGGTGGTGCTAAAAGGCGCCGGCAGCATCATCGCCACGCCGGATGGGCACTGGTTCGTCAACCCCACCGGCAACCCTGGTATGAGTAGCGCCGGCATGGGCGACGCGCTTGCCGGAATAATCGCCGCGCTCATTGCCCAGCACGTCCCGGCGGAAAAAGCCTTGCTGCTCGGTGTTTACCTCCATGGCGCCGCTGCCGACCGCTTGGTTGCGCAGGGTTGTGGGCCGCTCGGATTAACGGCTTCTGAAGTAATCGATATGGCACGCCAACGACTTAACAACTGGATTTACCCAAAAGGAGAATAGATCATGCCCCAGGAATCAATAACCCGTGTGGTCTTATTGACCGGCCATTACCGCATTGTCGGCAATATCGAGCTGTACCCAGGAGCACGCCTGACCGACTATCTCGGAGAAGCCAAGGAATTCTTTGCCATCACCGATGCGGAAGTATGGGATTTCAACGGTCGCAAGGTTGCCTCAGCGAATTTCATGGACATCAACCGCGCTCACGTTGAAGTCATTATGCCGGAGCAAGCCGTCACCCAAGGCATCGGCAAACCCAACATCGGCTAGCAGGCAGCGCTTCCGCCTGCCGGTAAAATCCGGAATCGGCCCGGGAGACACCCGCGTAACGGGCTTGGCGGCGGCGCCGGAAGTACAACCCGTGATATCATGGCGCCCTCTTGTTTCGGCCTTACCTGCCTAGGCAACCTTGGCGCCATGCCACTCGTCAGGACTACCTCTTCATGAAAAACCATCAAGCCCCTCCCGATCTGCTCAAAGACCGCGTCATTCTGGTAACCGGCGCCGGACAAGGTATCGGCAAGGTCGCCGCGCTGACTTTTGCCGCCCACGGTGCCACCGTCATCCTGCACGGCAAATCGACACGCAAACTGGAAAAGGTTTACGACGAAATCGAGGCCGCCGGATATCCCGAGCCGGCAATCTTCCCACTCGACCTGGAAAAAGCCACAGATGCCGATTTCAATGCCTTGGCGGAAGGCATCAACCAGCAATTGGGACGCCTCGACGGCATCCTCCACAACGCCGTGCGCGGCGGACGCCCGCAGCCGCTGTCCGACCAGACGCTGGAGCAATGGTTGGATTTCCTGCGTATCAACCTCGCCGCGCCGTTCGCCCTGACACGCGCCTGTCTGCCGCTTCTGCTCGCCGCACCGGACGCCTCGGTTATCTTGACATCGGAAACCCATGGCCACACGCCGGCGCCCTTCTGGGGCGGTTTTGCGGTTTCCAAGGCGGGGCTGGAAGTCATGGCAAAAATTTGGGCAATGGAACTCGACATCCATCCCAACCTGCGTTTCAACACGCTGATCCCCGGCCCGGTGCAATCGCCGCAACGCGCCAACACCCATCCGGCGGAAGAGCGCCGCAAACTGCCCACACCAGCCGATTTGATGCCGGCCTACCTGTATCTGATGGGTTCCGCCAGCCGAGGAACCAGCGGGCAAGTGATCTCCTTGTAATGTCCTTATTCGAATTCAGATGAAGAAACTTGCCCTGGGAAAAACTGCCCTGATTTCCGCCTTCACCGTGCTTGCCGCGACGCTTGCTGCGCCTAGCATGGCGGCAACACCGCAAGCGGCACCCCATCCGCTGCAGGCTAAGGTAAAAAAAACCGTCACGGCCAACCGCTTTGCCGACGACAGTACGCAAGTGGATGATGGCCCCCTGGACGAGGACATCGACTTCCAGGATTTCCCGGACGTATTCGACGATCCGGCCTTGGCCTTCGAGCCGGTTTACGATGCGCTGCCCGGCTCGTGGATCGAATCCGGATTTTTCGAGGTCACCGGTTTATCCGCACCGCAGCCCATCTCCATCGTCGGCGGGGAATATTCCATGGACGAAGGCGATTACACCGCGGCGCCCAGCGAGGTCGTGAATGGTGCCTGGATCAAGGTCAGCTTGCTGACCCCGGATGATTTTGGGGCCACCGCCACCGCACAGTTAAAAATCGGCGATCAGGTTTATACCTTCCAGGCCGTCAACATTACCGAAACCGACCTCGCCAGCCTGGACGACATGTTCGAGGAGTCTTCCAGCGATCTGCAACTGGTCGGTGGCGAAGTGCTGTTGGAAAAAGATATTGCGGCGCCGCTGGTAATAAAGGACAACACCCTGGACAACGTGCTGTTCAAGATGAAGAACGGGGTCGACACGGATATCGACAATACCTCCGGCACCGCCAACCTCAAGTTCCATGCCAACGATGACAGCGATCTGGAAACCGTTGCCTATTTCAAGGCGGACGGCAAGCGCAGCACCTTGATGCGCCTGATGCGCGGCAACACCGATGTGAATTTTGACGCCGCCAATTCACTGCTGCCGATCAACGACCCCGGCAGCGCCGCCCAAAAAGGCAGTTTCACCGCGCTCAACGGCACCCCGAGCAGCAAGGTGGAAATCCAGTCTGACCAACGCAAAACCAGGCAGACCAAGCCCACCGAAGAAGACGTTTACGAAGCCTGGGTCAAGGAAGGCAGCGCCAATATCCAGCAAATCGGCAGCAGCGGCACGGTTAGAAAGCTCAACAGTTTCGCCGCTGCTAACTCAATTTACGCCGGCGAAACCGCCTCGTTCAGCCGCCAGGGCGATTTGCGCCAGATCCGGCTAGGCTCGCTGAAAGGCGATCAGAATCTCGCCGGCGATCCCTTGCCCCTGGATTTCCTGGCCCACGATACCAAAGTGCCCAACCTCGAAGGCAATGTCAGCCGCCTTCAGGGTGCTACCTTGCTGGCAGCGGTCAAGTCCTCGCTCGACGCTAAATTCGGCGGAACTGGCGGAATCAGCTTCGATGAAACACGTGGTTTGGTCACCTACACCCTCGCCGGCAAAATCTACCGTTTTATTCCGCTCGGTAGTGCCCTCGTCAATTTGCCTGTAACAACGGCCACAGTGGCCGCCCGTTCACGCAGCAAGGCGCGCCTCAACCGTTTCGCGGCAAGCAATGCGGGATCGACCGCCGCCGGTGCGTTCAACCTGGCGGCGCAGGGAATCCAGCTCACCATGGCAGGCACTCTCGGTTACTTTTCCGATCTGGATAAAGCGGTGAAGGCCATAGATCCCGCCGGGAAATTGCAACTCCAGGTGGACGGCGTAATTCGCATCGCCATGGGCGGTGCCGATTACGTGGTGATCCCGGCCAGCGAAGTCACCCCGACCAACGTAAAGAGCACCCCAGCTTTCCTGTTCAGCGGCCCAAGTGGTCTGGCTTTCCGCGACCGCGACGGCGGCCTACAGACCCTCTTTGCCGCCACCGGAGATATCAGCGCCTTGTTGATTGCCGCTCGCCAGTTTGATCCGAAGGCCGCAGTAGTCCCACAACCCGACGGCACGGTCCAGGTCGCCCTGCTAGGCGCCAGCTTCCAATTGAAACCTCGACTGAAACTCAGCGCGCCTCCAGCCGACAAGGCTCAGCTCAATCTATGGCAGGAAAACAACAGCATTTTCCTGCGCTACCCGGACGGAAAAGTGCAGGGATTCGATCTCTAGGAGCCTGTCGGACTTAAAGGAAATCGGCTGCAAATTTGTCCGACAGGCTCCTAGAAGCGCATTCCCAGCGATACTCGCGCCATGTTCTGCACGGTAAAATTGACCTTGGGATCGTAAGCGGCACGCACGAAATAGCGGTCGAAGTCGTATCCCAGCGTGACTCCGGTCGCGCTGATCTTTTCTTCCCCCTCCCCCTGCCCACTTTTCTGCGACAAGTCGAGCGTCCAGCGCGACTTGTCGCCGGACTGATAACGCAGAACCAGATGGGAGACGCGCTGGCCGGTATCGAGGCGGTTGTCTTTGACGCTGAAAAGATAAGCCTGAGTTTGCGGAATCAGGGTATGCGAGCCAATGCCATACAGTACCGAATCGTTGGGATCGAAGGTGAGGTTGTAGTAATCGCGCAGGTTGGTACGTGACAAGCCGAGCAGGAAATAATGGTCGCCACCCAGTTCTGCCGTTGCCGCCGCGCCGGCAAAGCCGCGGGTGGCGAATTGCAGCGAGGACACCAGCTTGCCGAACGGTAGCACGGCGGTGTTTTCATAGCCTGTCCGCCCCTGCTCAAAACCGGTCTCGCTGCGGTAAAACCCGGCCCACACCACATGCGGCCCCATGCCGGCGCGTAGATTCACATCACCGCCAAGATAGCCGTCCCCGGTACGATACAGCGCAGTGGTCAGTTTATACACGGCAGCCTCATTCGCCTCGCTGCTCGCCAGGCTTTCCGTGCGAGTATCGGCCTGGGCCGTGTTAGCGGCTGCCAACAGGGTCAATCCCAGCAAGGTAAACGAGCATTTTTCGGTTCCGCTCATGACAACCTGTTCTCCCATTCTTCCCTGCGCGGATTCGCGCACAATTCCCGCAGCAAGGCAAAAGCCGCTTCGGCATTTTTCTCCGCATCCTCGCTCAACGGCGCACCCAAATCGAAAAACTCGCCGCGCACCCCCAACAGGAAGCACGGCGGCGGCGGCGTTCGATGAATTTCCTGGTACACATGCAACACCGCTGCCGGACTCATTTCGTGGGAAGTATAGCTGGCGTCCTGCTGAGGCGTAAGACGGGTGAAAGTGTAAGGCGGCGGCGCGACCACGCTGGCATCGATAAACAGCACCAGTTCGCGATCCACCAAGTCCAGCGCATGTTCCACTTGCAACTGGAAGTCGGTGACGAATTCGACATTTGGCAGTTCGAGCGCATTGAGGCGCTGTAACAACACCGGGGCAATGGCGTCGTCGCCCCGGCTCGGATTGCCGTAGCCGAAAACCAGCAGCGCCGCCGTCAAACCCCGCAAGCCTCGCCGCTGTTGCGCAACCGGCGGTCGATTTGCACGCCTTCGGCATCCAGCAATTCGACTTCCAGCGGCATCTTGCCGAGTGCGTGGGTGGCGCACGACAGACACGGGTCGAAAGCGCGGATGGCGACCTCGATATGATTGAGCAGACCTTCGGTGAGTTCCTTGCCGTCCAGGTATTGCAAAGCCACCTGGCGCACCGCCTCGTTCATGGCGTGGTTGTTGTGGGTAGTAGAAACGATCAGGTTGGCGCGGACGATCTGCTCATCCTCGTTGATGCGGTAATGGTGGATCAGGGTGCCGCGCGGCGCCTCGATCACCCCCACGCCGCGCAACTGGCGTTCGCCCTTGGCTACCAGATCGGTACCGGACAGGTCGTCGTCGAGCAACAGTTCCTGGATGCCTTCGGCTGCGTGGAGCATTTCGATCATGCGCGTCCAGTGGTACGCCAGCGTCGCCTGAGTGGCGCTGCCGCCCCCGAATTCCGTGAAAGTCTTGCGCTCCTCTTCGGCCAGCGGCGTCGGGATGAAATCGCAATTGTTCACCCGCGCCAGCGGCCCCACCCGATACCAGCCTTCCTCGCGTCCACGCGAGCGGATGAATGGAAATTTCATGTACGACCAGGGCCGCACTTCCTCGTGGACATAATCCCAGTAATGCCCGTAATCGACATGGTCGAATATCGTCTGACCATGCTCGTCACGGGCGCGCAGGCCGCCATGATAGAGATCCATGGCGCCATCGGCACGGACTAGACTCATGAAGCTGGACCGGTAGAACCCAAAGCCGCTATGAAAGTCCGGACGCTCGGTATAAACCTTTTTGATGAGTTCCACCGCATCGCGACTCCACGCGATCATCTGGTCGATTTCCGCGAGCAGGGTATCGCGCTCGGCGCGTGACAGGTTCTTGTTGACCCCGCCGGGAATCGCACCGGTGCCGTGGACACGCTTGCCCGCCGTCATGCGGATAATTTCCTGCCCATATTTGCGCAGCAGCACGCCTTTTTTGGCGATTTCCGGGTAGGCGGCAATGACCCCGACGATATTCCGCGTCGCCACGTCGCTATCGAAGCCGAACAGCAGGTCGGGAGAGGCAAGATGGAAGAAATGCAACGCATGGGATTGCAATATCTGGCCGAAATGCATCAGGCGCCTCAGCTTCTCGGCGGCAGGCGTGAGCGTCGCACCGACGATCATGTCCATCGCCTTGGAGGCCGCCAAATGGTGGCTTACCGGGCAGATGCCGCAGAGGCGCTGCACCATTACCGGCACTTCCCAGTAGGGACGGCCCTGGATGAATTTCTCGAAGCCGCGAAATTCGACTATATGGAAGCGCGCCTGATGCACGCGGTTGTTTTCGTCCAGCAGCAAGGTCACCTTGCCGTGGCCTTCCACGCGCGAAATCGGCTCTATCGCCACGCGCCGGAGTTTCTCGGGATGTTCAGCAGTTTCCAGTGCGAATGTCATAGCAGCGCCTCAAATCAGTCGTAATGCAGCATTTCGTATTCCAGCTTGGGCTCGCGCCCGGCCAGCAGATCGGTGAGGAATTTCCAGATCGCATCGGCAGAGGGCGGGCAACCCGGTAAGGAATAATCCACCTTCACCACCTCGTAGAGCGGATGCACCTTGTCGAACGGCAATGGCAGTTCGGGGTCGTTGGGCACCTGCCCACCTTCCAGGCCGCCTTCAAACTGGTAAACCTCCTGGAAACACTCCCACAGGCCGATGTTGTTGCGCACCGCCGGCACGCCGCCGTTGATCGCGCAGGCTCCCACCGCCACCAGCACCTTGCAGTTCTTGCGGAATTCCTTGAGAACATGAACGTTCTCGGCATTGCACACGCCCCCCTCGATCAGCCCCACATCGCAGGGCCCGCAATGCTTGATGTCGGTCAGCGGGGTGCGGTCGAATTCGATCAGTTCGAGCAGGTCGAGAATTTTTTCGTCAATGTCGAGGAACGACATGTGGCAGCCGAAGCAGCCGGCCAGCGAACAGGTCGCCACGCGGATTTTTTTCTTATCACTCATGACCGCCCTCCACTTGCGCATGTTCGAGTTGCACTTGACTGATGTCCTTGTGGTCAAAAATCCGCTCGCCGATAGGTACGCTGAAACCGTGACGTTTAACCAACAGTGCCCCGGTCGGACACACGCTCACCGACTTGTCGGTCACCGCCAAGTTGCTGTCACCGAGGCGGCCAGTGGAGGTGTTCACCACCAACTTGCAGTCGATGCCGCGCCCTGACAAACCGAATACTTCCTTGCCATCCACGTCGCGGCTGGCACGCACGCACAACTCGCAGAGGATGCAGCGATTGCGATCGAGCAGGATGTCGGAATGGCTCGCATCGACCTCACGTGCCGGGTAAAAATGGTTGTAATGCGGACTCATCATCCCGAGATGGTAAGCCACCGCCTGCAAATTGCAGTTGCCGCTTTTCTCGCAGAACGGGCAGAAATGGTTACCCTCGACAAACAACATTTGCGTGAGCGCGCGCCGTTTGGCATTGAGCTCCTCGGTTTCGCTGAGGATTTCTTGACCTTCCACCGCTGGCATGGTGCAGGAAGCGACGTTGCGCCCATTGACGCTCACCGTGCACAACTTGCAACTGCCGTGCGGGGTGAATTCCGGATTGTGGCACAGGTGCGGGATGTATACCCCCGCCGCAATGGCCGCATCCATGATGGTCTGGTCGTCCTCGAAGGGAATGGGTTTGCCGTCGATTTTGATGGTCTTGCTCATGATTCCGCCCTCAAATGCGCTTCGCTGTCGTCCCGTCCGGTGATACGCCGCGCCACGGCCAAGGCGCCATCCAGGTCAAAGGCCGGCTCGAAAGCCAGCGCTTTCAACCTGCGTTCATAGATATCGGGAAATTTGTTGAGCGTATCCAGCACCGGATTCGCCGCCGACGTCCCAAGACCGCAATGGCTCATGCTTTTCATGAGCTGGCCGAGGTTCTTCATTTCTTCCAGGTCGGCGGCGGTGCCATGGCCGCCATTGACCTTGTCCATAATGCGCTTCATCAAGGTGGTGCCGACCCGGCACGGGGTGCAGAAACCGCAACTCTCATGGGCGAAAAAATGACTGAAATTGCGTGCCATCTGGAACAGGTCGCGGCTGCGGTTGAAGATCATAAAAGCCCCGGCGGTGCCCAAGTCCTCGAAGGCGATCTTGCGGTCGAACTCCTTCCAGGAAATGGTCGTGCCGGACGGTCCGCTCACCTGCACCGCATAAGCATCCTCGGCGCCGCAATCCTGCAAAATCTGGCGGATGGTAGTACCGAATGGGTATTCGTAAATGCCGCGCCGTTCGCAATCGCCCGAAATACTTAAGACCTTGGTGCCAGCGGATTGCGGCGTACCCATGGCGGCGAACCATTCCCCACCGTGAAGAGCAATCTTGGCGGCGCAGGCAAAGGTTTCGACGTTGTCGACCACCGTCGGATAACCCAGGTAACCATGCGTCACCGGGAACGGCGGACGATTGCGCGGGCGACCGCGCTTGCCTTCCAACGATTCGATCAGCGCCGATTCCTCGCCGCAGATGTACGCTCCCGCCCCAAGATGAATTTCAATGTCGAAATCGTAGCCCGCCTCGCCGCAGATATTCGTGCCCAGCAAGCCCTGCTCGCGCCGCCGCTGTAGGACGCCTTCGAGCTGTTCCAGCAGGTAGCGGTATTCACCGCGCAAATACAGGAAACCGCGCCGCGCACCAACCACTTTCGCACCGACAGTCATCCCCTCGAATACCAGATCGGCATAGCTATTGAGAAGCACGCGATCCTTGAAAGTACCCGGCTCACCTTCGTCGGCGTTGCATACCATGACTCGCTCGCTACGCTCACCGATATCGCACACTACATGGCCTTCATCCTCGCTCACCGCTGCATGGCAGAACGACCACTTCGAGGCGGTCTTGAACCCCGCACCACCGCGCCCGCGCAAGTTGGACTTGTCCATCTCTGCCCAAGTCTCACGCGCCCCACGCTTGAGCGTGGCGCGGATGGCCGCGCCGGGTTCGAATGCCTCGCCGAGCAGCGCATCCTTACGCAAAATGTTGTCCTGCACCTCGAATAGCATCGCCGGCCACTCCGCTACCGGCTTGTGCGAGCGAATCAGTTCGCAAATCAGGTCCAGGCAATTTTCGTCGAGATTGGTCAGCGGCCTGCCGTTAATCAGCGCTGCTGGACCTTGGTCGCACATCCCGGTGCAGGAAGTGCTGTCGACCGTCAGCAAACCGTCTTCGGAAAGCTTGCCCGGCTCAATCCACATTTTCTTGCAGAAATACTCCATCAATTCCTGCTTGCCGAGCATTCGGTCGGTGATATTGTCGGAAAACATCAACCGGTATTCGCCGCAGGCCCTTCCGCCGGAAAGGAAGGAATAAAACCCCGCCACCCCTTCCACCCGCACCCGCGGAATATCGAGATGCGCCGCAATCTGGTCGATGGCATCATTGCAGATGCAATGAGTGGTTTCCTGAACTTCGCGGAGGATTTGCAGAACTTTGGTGGGGTCGCGTCCGTGTTTCTCGAAAATCGGCGCGAGCAACTGCGTCAGCTTGGGGGTATCGCACAGCGGCATGATGGTGCTCTCCAGCCTTGTTATGATTGTTTAGCGTAGATGATGAAATACCATCTTTACAATAGCATGTCAGGCAGAATTTGCGGGGAGGTGATGTTGTGATTCACCCTTTGTGAACATGCCAATCTCCCTCGAAATTGAATGACAATACAGCAAACGACCCGAGGGCTTACTGCACCTCGGGTCGTTGCGAGTCCGATCTGGAATCAGGCTTTGGTACTAATCATTGTACCGATTGTGTGGCCGCTGGTATTGACGGTCGCGCTGGGCATTGCGCCCAAACTTCCCTCACCTCCCCTAGCCACATTCCCGCGCCCTGCCCTACTTATTTCGCTTGCCGCCGACTGCGGCTGAAAATGATTCAGTGCATTAGCGAGACTATTTGAGGATATTGAACCACTCTCCATAGGCAAACTCCCAAAAATGCAAACTTCAGAACCTCCGGCCTCTTCCGTGTTTCCTGCAAGAAGCCTACAACTCCAATATAGCCTACCTACCAACATTTGCCAGAAATAGTTCCTGATCCGCCATTGCCCCGGCGGCGGTCAGTAGCGATTTCCTTTATAATTCGGGCTTTTCATCTCAGCCATGCCGCCCCGCATCTCGCTTCCTGCGCCAGGCAAACGCCTGTCTTTCGCCAGCCCCCACGGGTCCGGTGATGCACTATTTTTGTCCCAAATCGCCGAACAGGCGAGGCCACTGGTGATTCTCACCGCGCAGGCCCATGATGCGCAGCGACTCCTGGAGGAAATCCGTTTCTTCGCCCCGACGCTGGCAGTGCATCTCCTGCCGGACTGGGAAACCCTACCCTACGACCAGTTTTCGCCGCACCAGGATCTAGTTTCCGAGCGCTTGGCGACCCTTTACCAGGTCACCCACAACGTCTGCGACGTTCTGCTGGCACCGGCCACCACCGCATTGTATCGACTTGCTCCACGTGCCTTCCTCGCCGCCCATACTTTTTTCATCAAACAGGGAGAGAGGCTGGATTCCGATGCGTTACGCGCCCAGCTTGCCCTGGCTGGCTATACCCACGTCAACCAGGTGTTGTCACCCGGCGAATTTTCGGTTCGCGGCGGGTTGATTGACCTGTTTCCAATGGGTAGCCCACTGCCCTACCGCCTGGATTTGTTCGGCGACGAAATCGAAACCATCCGTACCTTCGACGTGGACACCCAGCGCAGCATCTATCCGGTGAAGGAAATCCGCTTGTTGCCGGCGCGCGAATTCCCGCTCGACGACGCAGGGCGCAACACCTTCCGCAGCAATTTTCGCGAGAAATTCGAGGGGGATCCCTCAAAAAGCCGGACATACAAGGACATCAGCCAAGGGCTGGCTCCTGCCGGGGTAGAGTATTACCTGCCGCTATTTTTCAATGAAACCGCCACGCTGTTCGACTATCTGCCCGAGGATGCCACGCTGTGCCTGCATCATGAAGTAGAAGAAGCCGTCGAGGGTTTCTGGCGCGACACCCAATCGCGCTACCGGCTGCTGGCTGGCGACAAGGACAGACCGCTGTTACCACCCGACGAGCTATTTCTGCCGCTGGACCGTTTTTTCGGCTCGCTCAAGCCATTTGCCCGGATCGACCTGACCTCCGGCACCGCTGACAACGGCTCGACCCTGCCCGTACCCGCCGTCCAGGTCGACCGGCGCGCCGACAATCCGCTGGAGAAACTGCAAGGCTTCGCCAGCGCGTTTACCGGGCGCATCCTGCTGGTGGCGGAAAGTCTGGGGCGGCGCGAAACCATGTCACAGTTTCTCGGCGAAAACGGTCTGAAACCGGCGCTGTGCGAGACCTGGGCGGATTTTCAGGCAGCAAGCGACAAATTCATGCTGGGAGTGGCCCCGCTGAGCAACGGGTTTGCCCTTCCCGGCGTTTCCCAAGCTCTTATCACTGAAACCGAACTCTACGCCACCCAGGTACGCCAGGTACGGCGCCGCGAAGCGGCAAAGAAGGCCAGTTCGGAAAACTTGCTACGCGACCTTTCCGAGGTCAAGGTTGGCGATCCGGTAGTGCATGAGCAGCATGGCATCGGGCGCTATCTGGGGCTGGTGAATCTCGACCTCGGCGAGGGAGAAACTGAATTTCTCCATCTCGAATACGCGGGTAACGACAAGCTGTACGTGCCGGTTTCCCAACTGCACCTCATCAGCCGCTACAGCGGTGCCGCTCCTGAATCCGCGCCCTTGCATCGTCTGGGCAGCGGCCATTGGGAAAAGGCCAAGAAAAAAGCCCTCAAGCAGGTGCGGGACACTGCCGCCGAACTGCTCAATCTGTATGCCCAACGTGCCGCGCGTCAGGGCCACGTATTCAACATCAAGCCGCACGATTACGAGGCATTCGCCGCCAGCTTCGATTTTGAGGAAACCCCTGACCAAGCTGCCGCCATCCAGGCGGTAGTGGAAGACATGACTTCGGGCAGACCGATGGATCGCCTGATTTGCGGCGACGTCGGCTTCGGCAAGACCGAAGTGGCGCTGCGCGCGGCTTTCGTGGCGGTGGCCGACGGCAAACAAGTGGCAATCCTGGTGCCGACCACCCTGCTTGCCGAGCAACATTTCCTCAATTTCTCCGACCGCTTCGCCGACTGGCCGGTAAAAATCGCCGAACTGTCGCGCTTCCGCTCCGCCAAGGAAACCACCGAAGCCCTGAAAGGCCTAGCGGAAGGCAAGGTCGACATCGTCATCGGCACCCACAAGCTGATTCAGCCTGACATTCAGTTCAAGAACCTGGGGCTGGTCATCATCGACGAGGAACACCGCTTCGGGGTACGCCAGAAAGAGCGTCTCAAGGCTCTGCGTGCCGAAGTGGACGTGCTGACCCTGACCGCCACGCCGATTCCCCGCACCCTGTCGATGTCGCTGGAAGGCTTGCGCGATTTTTCGGTGATCGCCACCGCACCGCAAAAACGTCTTTCCATCAAAACCTTCGTCCACCCCTATTCAGAAGGACTGGTACGCGAAGCGGTGCTGCGCGAGTTGAAACGCGGTGGACAGGTGTATTTCCTCCACAACGAAGTGGACACCATCCAGAACATGCGCGAAAAGCTCGAAACCTTGCTCCCTGAGGCGCGCATCGGGGTTGCCCACGGCCAGTTGCGCGAGCGCGAACTGGAACACGTGATGCGGGACTTCTACCAGCAGCGCTTCAACCTGCTGCTGTGCTCAACCATCATCGAAACCGGCATCGACATCCCCAGCGCCAACACCATCATCATGCACCGCGCCGACAAGTTCGGCCTAGCGCAGTTGCACCAGTTGCGCGGACGGGTGGGCCGTTCGCACCACCAGGCCTACGCCTATCTCCTCACTCCGGAAAGCGAGGCGCTTACCGCACTGGCGAAAAAACGTCTGGAAGCCATCCAGATGATGGAAGACCTAGGGGCTGGCTTCTACCTCGCCATGCACGACCTGGAAATCCGTGGCGCGGGTGAAATCCTCGGCGAATCGCAAAGCGGCGAGATGCAGGAAATCGGCTTCACCCTCTACGCCGCGATGCTGGAAAACACCGTCAAGGCGCTCAAGGACGGGCGCGAGCCGGACATGGAAGCGCCGCTCGGCATTACCACCGAGATCAACCTACACACCCCGGCGCTGCTACCCAACGATTACTGCGGCGACATCAACGAACGCCTGACCATCTACAAACGCTTGGCGAATTGCGAAACGCTGGAACAACTCGACGCCATGCACGAGGAATTGGTGGACCGCTTCGGCCTTCTGCCTCCCGCTACGCGCGCCCTGTTCGACACCCATCGCCTGCGCATCCTGGCCAAACCGTTGGGTATCGTCAAAATAGACGCCGGCCCGGACAGTCTGAAAGTTCAATTCCAGCCTCAACCGCCCATTGACCCGCTGAAGATCATCACACTCATTCAAACGCGGCGCAATTTCAAGCTGAGCGGCCCTGACCGCCTCATGGTCGCGCAGGAAATGCCTACCGCGGAAAAACGCATGGAATGTGCCTTGGCGCTATTCAAGGAGTTAAATTAAGGTTTAGTGACATTTATCTTGCGTTGGACAACCAATTGCTCTAAATTTCCCCCGTAATAAAAATGGGTAATAGCCTTATTCATGAAACTCAATAGCAAAATAAACCTGTTCTTCGTCGCGCTTGCTGCCGTTACGATTGCCATCCTGATCGTCGTCAGTCTGCTTTCCTTCCGAAATTTTTCGATCAAATCCGCTCAGGAGCACATCCGCACCTCTGCCGAAATCGTTCGCGTCAGCCTGACCGAGTCCATGATCAATGGTGTGATCGACAAGCGCGGCCAATTTCTCTCGCGGCTTGCCGAAGTTCAAGGCTTGCAGACGGCACGCGTGATTCGTGGGCCGATGGTGGGAAAGCAATTCGGCAAGGGGCTAACCCAGGAACAGGCCGCGGATGAAATCGAAGAGCGCGTGTTGCGCGATGGTCAAGCCTTCTATCAGGTCGAGGAAAGCGGCTCGGACACGATTTTTCGCGGTACGGTGCCCTTCGTGGCCACCAATTCCGGCAACCCCAATTGCCTGCAATGCCACATGGTTCCGCAAGGTTCGGTACTCGGCGCAGTAACGCTGACCATGTCGATATCCCAGCTCAAGAACAACGCGCTGATGACCATCGGCTTTCTGGTCGGCGCGGTGGCCTTGTCGATCGTAGTTGCCCTGCTGTTCCTGCGGCGCTTGCTGAAACCGCTTTCGACCACCGCCAACGACGTTGAAAACGCCGTGCAACGTGCCCTTCAGGGCGACTTCCGGGGCCATATCAACCGCCACACCAACGACGAAATCGGCCAGATTGCCGAAGATATCAGCCGCCTGATGGATTTTCTGCACAACGGGCTGACGACCATGGGCAACAACGTTTCGCAGCTGATCAAGCACGCGCCTCCGGCGGGCTTCAACCTGCTTTCCACCACGGTAGAAATGGTCGAGGGGCTGATCAAGGCTGCCCATTTCAAGCAGGCCATCGAAGAAGACGAAACCCGGGCGCAAATCTACCAGCGGCTGTCCGAACTGCTGCGCCATGATTTCTCGATCAGCCGCTACTCAATCTACGAAGTTGGCGGCAAGAACAACGAAATAGTACCCGTCATCGTCGATGGCGAGACCGACGGCCCATGCCGCTGGTGCGATCCGGAAATCATGATGCGTTCCAGTGCCTGCCGTGCCCGCCGTACCGGCCACATCATCGACTCGGTCGAGTCCCCGGGGATCTGCTATTCATTCCTGCCCCCCAGCGACCAGGAAAATATGCACCACATCTGCATTCCCATCATCCAGTCGGGTACGGTGGGTTGCATCCTGCAGATCGTCGCCTCCGACGACGAAAAGAATCTGGTGCAAATGTATATCCCCTTCATCAACATCTATCTGCGCGAAACCGCTCCGGTGCTGGAAGCCAAACGTCTCATGGACACCCTGCGTGAATCCAATCTGCGTGATGCCATGACCGGCCTGCACAATCGGCGTTTCCTAGAAGAATATATCCAGACCCTAGTTGCCGGCAGCCAGCGCCGCAAGTCGCAGTTATCGATCCTCATGCTTGACCTGGATTACTTCAAGATGGTCAACGACAAGTACGGCCACGATGCCGGCGACGCGGTACTCAAAGCGCTCTCCAAGGTACTCATGCAGGCAGTCCGTTCGTCCGACCTAGTCATTCGCTACGGTGGCGAGGAATTCCTCATCATCCTGCAGGATACCCAGGAAACGGCCGCCGATAATGTTGCCGAGAAAATCCGCGCCGCAGTCGAGGAAATGGAGGTTCAGATTGGCGGGACCATGCTCAAGAAGACCATATCCATCGGCATCGCCGATTTCCCCACCGACAGCGACACCTTCTGGCAAGCTGTCAAATATGCCGATGTAGCGCTCTACCGCGCTAAGGATGAAGGCCGCAACCGAGTGATACGCTTCGAAAAAAGCATGTGGAAAGAAAACAACAAGGAAGCCTACTAAGAAAGGCTAGGCGCCCGCTGGTATAATGGCGGAATCAACGTCCGGATACTCTTTTCATGTCCCTGATTCGCCCCTTTACGGGCCTGCGCCCCGCTCCAGGCCGTGCCGCTGAAATTGCCGCGCCTCCCTATGATGTCTTGTCAACGGCAGAGGCCCGCATCCGTGCGGCAGGCCACCCTTGGAGTTTCCTGCACATTTCCAAGCCGGAAATCGACCTGCAGGAAGGCACCGACCCCTATTCCCCGGTAGTTTATGCCAAAGCTGCCGAGAACCTCCGCAACATGCTGGCCCAAGGGCTGCTGGTGCGCGATCCGGCCCCCGCTTATTACGCCTATCGGCTGGTAATGGGTGACCATGTTCAGACCGGTTTGGTGGCGGCAGCCTCGGTCGCTGATTACGACACCAACCGCATCCGCAAACACGAATTCACGCGCCCGGACAAGGAAGACGACCGGGTACGCCAAATCGAAGCGATCAACGCCCAGACCGGGCCGGTATTGCTGGCTTATCCGTCCTGCGCGGCAGTCGACAAACTGCTCACCGCAACCACCCTGAACGCACCCGATGCCGATGTCGTGGCCGCTGACGGTATCCGCCACAGCATTTGGATGATCCGAGATCCTGCTACGCAGGCCAAACTCACGGCCGCGTTCGACGCCATGCCCGCGCTGTATATCGCGGATGGACACCATCGCTCCGCAGCCGCCTCGCGAGTGGCCGCAGCACGACGCTCAACGGCGGACGGCAGTTCCAGCTGCGAACATTTCCTGGCTGTGATTTTCCCGCATCATCAAATGAAGATCATGGATTACAACCGGGTCATCACCGATCTCAATGGGCACACCTTACCAACTTTCCTGAGCCTCATTGCCGAAAAATTCAAGGTTGCCCCGGAAAACGCCCCGGTTCACCCGGCCAGCCCTGGCGAATTCGGTCTGTATCTACCTGGACAATGGTACCGCCTGACGATCCACGATGCGCTGATTCCTCATCGCGACCCGGTTGGGCGCCTGGATGTCAGCCTACTGCAAAATCATCTGATTGCCCCGGTATTGGGAATCAACGACCCGCGTCGCGACAAACGCATTGACTTTGTTGGCGGGGTGCGGGGATTGGCCGAATTGGAAAGGCGCGTGAATAGCGGGGAGATGGCGGTAGCGTTCGCCCTTCACCCGACCCGCATGGAAGACCTGATGGCCGTGGCGGATGCCGATGAGGTCATGCCGCCGAAATCCACCTGGTTCGAGCCCAAGCTGGCTGACGGCTTGGTTTCACACGTTTTGGACTAATTAACGACCTTAACCGCCGATATAGTTAAACAGGGTCAACGACTGGGTTTTGGAAAAGGACTTCTGTGCCGCCTCCAGATGCATCTGCTGTAGGGTCATGTCGCTTATCGACTTGGTGTAATCGACATCCTGAAGGTTGGAAATTGCCGCCTTGTACTGGATGGTTAAATCCATCCGGGTGTTCTGTACCGAATCCACCTCTTTCAGTCGCCCGCCAACCGCCGCCCTGACGGTCAAGACATTGTCGAGTGCGTTGGACAAATTCGATAAGGAGGTATTCAGGTTGTTTTGCGTAACAGCCGCTCTGCTCGCCAATGGACTCTCGGTCTTCAGGGCGGAAATGACGTTGGACAAGGTGGTAAACAAGTCTTCGTTGGTGCTGGGCTTTATGGTAAAACTATCTCCAGTCGCCGGAGTGCCCCCAATCGACAAATCAGCGCCATAGTCGAAGGGCACGGGGTTTGTATCGGGTGGGGATTGCGTCTTCAGGCTGATCGTGCCGCCATCGGAAAAAGTTCGCGGATATGGCCCGCCCCCAGCCGGTGGGGCGCCCGTCAGTAGCGATAGACCAGAAGCATTATCGACGATATCGTAAGTCGTGACCGGCGGGATAGTCGCAGAAACATCAAAATTGATGGTGAAGTTTTTGCTGTTGGCGGGATCCTTCCATTTTGAAATATCCTTCACACTGCCGGGGCTAACGATCCCCGTTCCGGTGTTGGCTACGCCGGCATTGGTGACGAAAACACCGTTCCCATTCTTGATACGTTGAAATACGTCCGCCCCCGAATCACTGATCGCCACCATGTTGTTGGCACTGATCCGGATCTGGCGCTGCCCCTGATCGCCGTTGTATGCCACGTTGCCCGGCGACATCTCCGCAAAGGGTACGGTTGCGCCCTTGAAGCCGGCAAAAAGATGTTGGCCGGATTGGTCGGTCACGTTGGCGATACCCAGCAATGCCTGATAGCGCCCTTCCAATTCGGTAGCCATGCTCTTCCGGTCGGCATCGGTTAATGTCCCGTTCCCGGCGTGCACCACAATCTCTTGGGCATCCTGAATCAACGTGGTCACGTCGGTAAGGTGGCTTTCTTCCGCCTGCAAATTATTTTTCGCAATGCTGGCATTGGTGCCATTCTGCTCATTGACGTTCATCGACTGCGTCATCTCGAGTACTGCGGCTGCACCAACGGGGTCGTCTCCCGGGGTCAGGATACGCCGTCCGGTAGCAATCATTTGCTGGGTATGGAGTAGATCCGTTTGCTGTTGACTGATACGCCCGACTCCTTGCGCGTATATCGTGCTAGTGGCGATTCTCATGATCTTTCTCCTCGCTAACCACCCAGGTTAATCAACGTCTGGAACATTGTCGTGGCGATTTGTATCATTTTTCCGGAGGCTTGATAGGCTTGCTGATAGCGGATCAGATTGGCGGCTTCTTCATCCAGATTCACCCCGGACATGGATTGCTGCGCCTGAGAAGCCTGATCCAGCAAGTTTTGCTGGGCTGCACCATTCACCGCGACCTCCCTGGCCTTGTTGCCGATGGCACTGACCATCTGACTATAAACACCCTGATAGGTTGTCGTTCCGTTTCCCAAAGTATTCTTGCTTTGCAGTTCGGCCAGCAGCACCGCATTCCGGCTATCGGAAACGCCGCTGGGATTGGCGCCGACGGTAAAAGTGTCACCCGTTGCCGGCGAACCATTGATCTTTGCGGTCCAACCGTTATAACTGATATCCGCTCCCGCCGTATATGCCACCCCCGTAGCAAGAACGCCATTGACGGCATCGGTCACGTCAAATGTGGTCGCGCTGGTGAAATTGATGGTGACCTGATTTTTCAGGTTCAGGTCGGTGCTGGGATGCGCCGGGTCCGGCGTCACGGGCGCCGTGGTATTCACTACCGGTTGAGTCATTGTCCCGCTACCGATATTGGTCGCCAGTGAAACGGTGGATAACACCGGGGCCGCTGCTGCGATCTTCGCAGTGTCGGTAATCGCCAGCGATAGATCGCGCGCTCCGTTGCGTGTCGGCTGAATCTGGAAGCCGTTTCCCGCTGCGGGGGCAGCCCCTCCCACGATGATGCTCATCCCGTCCGCAACGAACGGGTCGCCAGCGACACCGGTACCGCTCATGGTCACAGCAGCGCCGTCGCTTACCCTGTTCAACTTCCAGGCCGCGCCGTCCCAAAGCAGATTGTAATCCTCAACGGTCAAGCCCCCGGCATTGCTAATCGTCACGTCGGCGGTAAGGGCGGGATCATTCCCTAGCTTCGGGATGACCTTGGGCAAGGGGACGTTAAAGAAGTCCCCGCCCAGATCGTTATTCAGGTCTTGCCCCAGTTTGTGCTGATCATTGAAGGTCTGCGCTAACCCGATTGCCACCCTCCCCAGAGCATTCTGGGCCGAGTCCAGAGCTTCGTTACGAAATGCCAGCAGGCCGCTCAGGCTCCCTCCCTGCAGCAGCCCCTGTCCCAACAATATGGAACTGCTGCCCGCTTGCAAGCCGACTTCCAGACGTTCTGGATCATATGGGGACTGTACCGCCACCAGTTTCTGGACCTGCTGCCCGACCACCAGCGGCTGCCCGGAACCGACGAAGACGTTAATGCTGCCATCGTCCTGTTTTACCACGGTGGTTTTGACTTCCTTGTTCAAATCGGCAACCAGTTGTTCACGCTGATCCAGCAAATCGTTGGGAACCTGCCGGTCGGGGCTGGCACTGGATGCCAGGGCAATCCGCTCGTTGAAGGTGGCGATTTGTGCGGAATAGTTGTTGATCAAATCCACGCTGCTGCGGATCTGACCATTTACCGAGTCACGCATTTCTGTAAAGCGTGTAGAAAGCCCTTGAAGGCGACTGATAAGCGATTGTGCACCAGAAAGCATGGATTGCCGGGAAGGCACCGAAGCAGGCGTGGCCGCCACGTCGTTCACGGCAGTAAAAAAATCCTGCAATGCCGGAGACAGGCCGGATGTCGTGTCGGCAACCAGATTGTCGATTTGCTTGATTTGGGCACTGTACGAATCGTAAAGACTGACCTTGGTCTGCGCTTCCGAAACCTGCGTATCGAGAAACTGATTGTAAAGGCGTTTTACCGTATCGACATGAGTACCCTGCCCGATAAAGCCTGCCCCGGTAAACTCCGGGATGTTGGTCGCCTGAACCACTTCCTGGCGATGGAACCCAGCAGTATTGGCATTGCTGATATTGTGCCCGGTGGTCACCAATCCCACCTGCGCGGCATTCAGACCGCTCAAACCAATTCCGAATATACTGTTTCCCATGATTTTCTCCCGCTCTCGGGGTTTTCCAGGTTCTTTCGAACTAGTTAATTAAATCGGCCTGCTCAGTGAAAACTTGAATTTCATTTCCGCCCCGCGAAATTACAATTTCGCCAGGCTGGTATCCATATCAACCTGAATTTTCAGCGCTTGAGCATTGCCCTGGTATTCACGCTGGGCAACGATCATGTCGACCAGATTCTCGTTCAAATCGACGTTGGAGGCTTCCGTCATGCCGGACTCGACGGTGCCGAAAACCCCGCTACCGGGCTGTCCAAAAATTCGAGCGCCCGATGCCGACGTTTCGCCCCACAGGTTATCCCCCAAGCTTTCCAAGCCGTCCTCATTGCGAAACTCATGCAATTGCACCGCCCCTATCGTCTGGTAAACCAAGTCTCCCTGCTGGGTAATGGTTTTCCCGATACTGACAGGATCCGGAACTTCCTTGCTGGGACCGCGCGTCACCCCATCGCTCGCCTGTATCACCCCATCCGAAGAAATGCGAATGGTATTGCCGTACTTTGCGGAATCGATCTGGATCGGCCCGCTCGCCCCCATCACCTTATCCCCTTCCGGGGTCACCAGATATTTGTCTTTGTCGACATGGAATTGGCCAGTGCGGGTATATGCCAGCGAGCCATCCGAGCGCATGACTTGGAAAAAACCCTTGCCGTTGATCGCCATGTCCAGTGCATTGTCGCTTTGCTGAAGCCCGCCCTGGGTAAAGGCTTGAGTCTTCACCGCACTGACTGACCCCGAACCGAACTGCCCCCCCTCCATCTTGTTGGCATAAATATCCTGGAACCTGACATTGGTCTCCTTGAAACCGACGGTCTGGGCATTTGCGACATTCACCCCGATGACATCGAGCTTTTCCGATGCCGCGCCGATACCACTCAAAGAAGATTGAAAGCTCATGATCGCCACCTCAAAATTGGATTACCTGACAACGGATACGCAACTTCCGTGCCCAAAATAGAATCAGCTTGCCAGTGCTTCGCGCATCGCCGAACTACCCAGAATACGGCTCAACTTGTTGGCGTATTGGGGATCGGTTGCATAACCGGAACGCTGGAGAGCAGTAGCAAAGCCACTCGCATCATGCGCGTCGAGAACCGAGGCATAACGCGGGTTGCCGCGCAACGTGTCTGCATAATCGCGAAAAGCTTCGGCATAGGAAGAATAGGCACGAAACCGTGCCGTGGTTTTTTGCGCGACACCACCGACATATTCAGTCGTCGGCACTTCCGCCACTGCCCCTTGCCATCCGGCACTCGCCTTGATTCCGAATACGTTGTAAGTCTGCTTGCCATCCGCGCCACGAATTTCGCTCTTGCCCCAAGCGCTCTCCAAGGCTGCCTGACCAACCAGAAAGTGCGGCGAAACTCCGATTTCCTGGGCTGCACTGGCCGCATGGAGCCATATTTTTTCGACGAAATCCTTGCGTTGCTTGCCCATCTCCCGGCCGGTATCGATAGCCGGTGGCGCCTGACGCAATGGCACCGTGGGCGCGCTCCGGCTCAATGGAACGGCAGCGGCTTGCCCATCGGCGGCAATTTTTTCCGCTTGCCCATCCAGCGCCTGGCTCCGCGATAGCTGTTTGACCAGCATGTCCGCCAAGCCGATCCCCTTCCCGCTGGAGAGTTTCTGGGTCAACTGCTTGTCATGCATCTCGGTATAAAAGCGCGTCTGGTCGCTATCGAACAACCCGTCCTGCGGCACCGCCTCGCGCATGCTCTTGAGCATCATGTTGAGAAACATGCTCTCGAACTGCTGCGCCACGGTTTTGAGCGCCTTGCCCTGATCCTGGCGAGACAGCAGCTTGAGCTTGTCCACGCTCTGGGTATCCAGGGCAAAACGACCGGAAATATCTGCTGGATTAACCATACGGGAAGACTCAGCAAAAAGCATTCCAGAAATAGAAAACGGGGAAGCGGAAACCGCTCCCCCGTCAATTCTTGAAAAAATGCTTAGATGATTTCCAACTCAGCGTGCAGCGCCCCCGCGGACTTCATGGCCTGGAGGATCGCCAACAGATCCTGCGGCGTGGCGCCCACGGCGTTCAACGCCTTGACCACCTGCCCTAGCGAGACGCTACGCGGCAGGACCACCAGCCCGGCCTTGTCGGACTTGATGTCCACCTTGCTTTCCTGGGTCGCGACGGTCTGCCCTTGCGATAGGGCGGCCGGCTGACTGACGTTGGTGTCGGTGGTAATGGTCACGGTGAGATTCCCGTGAGCAATGGCACAAGTGTCGACCGAAACCAACTGGTTCATGACCACCGAACCGGTGCGTGCATTGAGGATGACCTTTGCGGCGGTGTCGCCGGGATTGACGGACAAGTTTTCAACGGTAGCGAGAAACGCTACGCGCTGGTTGGCGTCGCGCGGCGCCTTGACGCGCACCACTCGACCATCCTGAGCTGCGGCGGCCCCTTCGCCGATGGCTTTGTTGATGGCCTGCACCACCCGCTGGGCGGTAGTGAAATCGCTGCCGTTAAGTTCGAAATAGACGAACTCGCCCTGACCAAGCGGGGTCTCCACGGCACGTTCGACCGTCGCACCGCTGGCGATGCGTCCCACGCTCAACTGATTGACTTGGGTACTCGCCCCACCGGCCTGCGCCCCGGCCCCAGCTACTAGCAGGTTGCCTTGTGCGACCGCGTAAACCTGCCCGTCCATCCCCTTCAGGGGGGTCATCAGCAAAGTGCCACCACGCAGGCTTTTAGCATTGCCGATTGAGGAAACAGTGATATCGAGCGTCTGCCCCGGCCGGGCGAACGCGGGCAGGGCGGCCGTGACGGTCACCGCAGCAACGTTCTTGAGCTGGAGGGTGGTGCCCGGTGGCAAATTGACGCCCAACTGGCTCAACATGCTCGCCACGCTTTGTACGGTAAAAGGGGTCTGGGTGGTTTGGTCACCGCTGCCATCGAGACCAACCACGATACCGTAACCGACCAGTTGGTTGGAGCGCACCCCCTGAATGCTGGCGATGTCCTTGATGCGGTCGGCATGAGCCGGCAAAGCGAGCAAGACGACCAGGGAAAACAGGAATGCGAGCAGCTTGGGGAGGGGCATGTTATCCATCCTAGAACATTACGCTGAGGAAAAACCGTGCCAACATGCTGGTCAGCTTGGCCGGGTCGATAAAGTGGTTGTCTTTGAATTCGATATGGGCATCGGCAAGCTGGACCGAGTTAACCGTATTGGTAGAGGAGATGTAATTGGGATTGACCACCCCGGCCAACCGCAGGAACTCGGTTTTGTCGCCCACGGAAACTTGCTTTTCGCCGCTCACCACCAGATTGCCGTTAGACAGCACTTCGAGCACGGTAACGGTGACGGTACCGGTAAAGGTATTGGCATTAGCATTTTGCCCCTTGTCGTCGTACTTGGTCGCCGATGATGCGTCCAGCAGCGTGGTGTTGGTGGACTGCCCCGCGAAGATGTTGGGCGACATGGTCAGCTTGGCACTGCCGCTGTGTGTATCGTTGGTGCTGGCCTGCGAACTGGCGGAATTCTTTTCGTTGATGACCACCGTCAGAGTATCGCCGATGTTGCGTGCGCGGCGATCTTCAAACAGGTACAGCCTATTGTAGCCAGCTTGAAAAATGGTCCCATTCGCCACCAGCGGCGCGGCGCTAGGCTGCGGACGAGCGGTCAAAGGCTGCTTGATGGTACTGGAAGGCGCTGTAGCGCACCCCGACAAAACCAGCAACCCCAGCAACATCAGAACTTTTATCCGCCCTCCCGAGGAAGCCAAAGAACTACCCGTATTTTTCAGAAAGCGTTTATCCGCATAATCCTTGTTAACCAGGCTAACCATTTCAGTTACCTCCTATCACATCTGGGTCAGGCGCTGCAGCATCTGGTCGGATGTCTGCACTGCTTTGGAATTAAGTTCGTAGGAACGCTGGGTCTGGATCATGTTGACCAGTTCTTCCACCACGTTGACGTTGGAAGTTTCCACGAATGACTGGTTGAGCACCCCTAGACCATTGGTCCCCGGCGTATTGGGAGCGGGCGCCCCGGAAGCGGCGGTCTCCGCGTAGAGATTCTCACCCAGGCTTTGCAGGCCGGCGGGATTGATGAAATTAGCCAACTGGATCGAGCCGATTTGCTGCCCGGTGGGACTTCCCGGCTGCACCACCGTCACCGTGCCATCGCGGCCGATCGTGACACTCTGTGCATCCGCCGGAATGGTAATGGCGGGCTGGACCGGGAAACCGGCTGCGGTCACCAGTTGCCCCTGATTATCCATCTGAAAAGACCCATCGCGGGTATAGGCTGTACTGCCATCCGGCATCAAAATCTGGAAAAACCCCTTGCCGTTGATTGCCACATCTAGTGGATTGCCGGTCTTTTCCAGATTGCCCTGCAAGTGCATACGCTCGGTCGCAACCGGAAACACCCCGGTACCGATTTGCAAGCCCGACGGCAACTGGCTTTGCTGGGTAGATTGGGCACCCGGCTGACGCTCGACCTGATACAACAGATCCTGAAAAATTGCGCGGGATTTCTTGAAGCCGGTCGTACTGACGTTGGCCATGTTATTGGATATCACGTCCATGTGAAGCTGCTGGGCTTCAAGGCCGGTTTTGGAAATCCACAGGGAACGGATCATTTTATTGTCCTTATCGTTATGCGTTCAGATTCATCAACTGGCTGGCCTGCTTGGCGTTGGTATCGGCGTTTTGCACCAGTTTCCACTGCATTTCGAACTGCCGCGCCTGACTGATCATGCTAATCATGGTGTCCACCACATTGACGTTGCTACCCTCCAGGGCGCCGCCGAGAACGTGCACGTTGGCATCCGCCTGGGCGACCTGACCGTTTTTTTGACGAAACAGGCCGTCCGTTCCTTTCACCAGATCGCTTTCCGGGGGATTGACCAGCTTGATGCGCCCTACCGTTGCGACAGCGTTCAACCCACCGGTATTGGGGATGATCGAAATCGTTCCGTCGCGGCCCACCGTCACCTGCGAATCGGGAGGAATCGTGATCGGGCCGCCATCGCCAACCACCAAGCGCCCCGTGCGGGTTTGCAACAGACCGTTTGAGGCAACTGTCAAGCTGCCGTTGCGGGTATAGGCTTCGCTCCCGTCTTCGGCCTGCACCGCGATCCAGCCCTTGCCCTGCACGGCAACGTCGAGGTCGCGCCCGGTATTCTGGGTAACCCCTTCGCTCAAATCCGCACCAACCGTGTTGTCGACCACGAAAGACCTGGTTTTCGCGCCATCCCCCTGCACCGGCAAGGCGCGGAAGGAGTTCTGTTCGGCCTTGTAGGCGGTGGTGGTAGCATTGGCGAGGTTGTGCGCGGTCGCCGCCTGCTGGATGAAACTATGCTTGGCCCCCGTCATAGCGAGGTAAATCATGCGATCCATGACTAACTCCGGTACTGAGAGGCAAGCAATGGGTGATGGGAAAGCCCATCGCCATTGGCAAGTGGTGCACTATTCTTCATCGCATCGCCTCATCGCTGATTACCCGTCAAAACTATTAGCGCAGGTTCACCAGGGTCTGCAACACCTGATCCTGAGTCTTGATGGTCTGGGCATTGGCCTGATAGACGCGCTGGGCGGTAATCATGCCTACCAACTCCTGGGTCAGGTCGACGTTGGAGTCTTCCACCGAAGCCGATTGCAAGACCCCCATGTTGCCGCTGCCGGGCTTGCCGACGATGGGCTGGCCGGATTCGGGAGATTCCACCCACTGGTTGTTACCGATGGGCTTCAAGCCCTGGTTATTGGTAAAGCTGGCTACTGCCATCTGCCCCATCACCTTGGTCTTGCCGTTGGTGTAGCGCCCCTGAATCATCCCCTCCGGATCAATGGCGAAGCCGGAAAGACGGCCCGCCGCGTAGCCGTCCTGGGTCAGTGACGTCACGCCGAAATTGCTGCCGAACTGGGTCAGCTTACCCATGTCCAGAGAAATAGCCTGGGTCAGATCCCAATCGCCGGTAGTCCAGCCGGCGGGAACCGGACTCGTCACCCCCAGCCCCTTGGTACCATCCTGCAACGTAACCGCCGACAATTTGCCGGTGTTGTCGAAAGAGACTTGCCCCATATCCATCACGGCACCGCCGGTAAACTGCCCGCCATCCAACACCATCCTGACATCCCACGTATTGGCGGTAGCCGTTTTGACGAAATACAGGCTCGCCACATGGTTGTTGCCTAAGGTATCGTAGACCGTGATCGAGGTCGAATCGTTGTATTGCGTGGGATCCGGCGGCACATAGGTGGGCGGGGTGGTAGCCGGAACCACGGGGGTCAACGCCATGGCAAAAGGTGCCGTCGGCGCAGTCTTACGCGAATCCAGGTTGGCGGTAATCGCCATATTCGAACTGACAGCCGGATTCAAATCCGCCGTGTCGATCTTGAGATCGCCCACCTCGCCGGTCAGGGTCCCCCCCTTGACCTGGTAGCCGGTCAGATGCAACCCGGTGTTGCCGACGATGTAGCCATCCTTGTTCAACTGGAACTGGCCGTTGCGGGTATAGGTGATCGCGCCGTTATTACTCATGCGAAATAGGCCGGGGCCATTGATCGCCACATCCAGCGGATTGTTGGTGGTGCTGATGTTGCCCTGGGTAAATTGTTGCGCCACCGCAGCCAGCTTGGAGCCAATACCAATGGAATTGGTACCGGCACCGGACAGCGAGGCCGCGTACACGTCGGCAAATTGCGCCTGCGACTGCTTGAACCCGACAGTGGAGGCATTGGCAACGTTGTTGCCGATCACATCCAGATTCTTGGCGGAAACATTTAGTCCGCTTAAGCCTTGTTGAAAACTCATGATAGCCTCCTAGAAAATCTGTTTGACGCTGGTCGCATCCACCGCGCCAACCCCTGCCACATTCAATTTGACGCCCGTGCTGGTAATCGAAACACTTTCTACCGAGCTTAGCGCCAGCTTGTCTGCCGTCACTTTTTCCGTTCCCTGCTTGGCGACCACGTCGAAGGTGTAAGTTCCATCTTTCTGCGCAACCGAACTCTGGTTTTTGCCATCCCACTGGAAACTCACCGTTCCGGCCTTCTGCGCGCCAAGATCGAGGGTGCGAACCACCGCGCCGCTGGCATCCTTGACCGAAACCACCACACTATCGGCATTGCCTTTGAGATCCATGCCAGCAAAAGCCGTGCCACTAGCCAACGCCATCACCGAACCGGAAGCCAGCACGTTGCGCCCGACCATATTTGCCGCCTGCAAAGCCTGGGCGGCTTGAAAACTATCCGACATCGACGTCAGCGAGGTGTTGAGCTTCTCGATCCCCGTCACCGTGCTGAGTTGCGCCATTTGCGACGTCACCTGCGCATTGTCGAGCGGATTGAGCGGATCCTGGTTTTTCATCTGGGTCACCAGGAGCTTGAGGAAACGGTCTTCGGTCGCCTGGGTACCGGTCGAACTGGTAGTGGTCGTAGTCTTGGGATTTACCGCCGCCATCACGTCAGAAATTGCCATTTTCTATCTCCTTGATTATCTTACTGACCCATGGTCAGCGTTTTGAGCAGAAGGGTTTTGGCGGTATTCGCCATATCCACGTTTGTCTGGTAGGAACGTGACGCGGAAATCATGTTGACCATTTCCTCCACCACGTTGACGTTGGGCATCGCCACATACCCCTTGGCGTCGGCCAGGGGATGCTTGGGGTCGTACACCATCTTGAGCGGCGACGGGTCTTCGATCACCGACTTGACCTTCACCCCCACTGCGGCTTGCGCCGGAGCGCCGACGTTCTCCGCGGAAAAGATCACCTGCTTGGCGCGGTAGGGCTGCCCATTGGAACTGGTCACGCTTTCGGCGTTCGCCATGTTGCTCGCCGTTGCGTTCAAACGCATCGACTGGGCGGTCATCGCCGACCCGGCAATATTGAATACGTTAAATAGAGACATTATTGCGACTGCCCTTGAATTGCGGAGAGAAGCTGCTTCACCTTGCCGCTGATGCGATCGACGCTGAACTGGTAATGCAGCGCGTTATCGGTGAACTGGCTACGCTCCACGTCCATATCCACGGTATTGCCGTCGATGCTCGGTTGCACCGACGAACGGTATTTCAAATCCACCCCCAGCGGGTTGTCCTGCTTGGACTGCAAATGGCGCGACGAGGTCGTGCGCATTTCAAGCTTGCTGGTCTGTCCGCCCATAGCCCGGTCCAATTCACTGGAAAAATCGAAATCACGGGACTTGTAACTGGGCGTATCGGCATTGGCGATATTCGAGGCCAGCACCTGCTGGCGATAGGCGCGCAAATCCAGCGACTTTTGTAGAAACTTGAACTCGGTATCGAGATGACTGACCATGTTGCAACCCCAAACTGGATTATTTCGAGGTTACAAAAGCACAGAATATGCCAGACAGCGAATCCCACAGCCCACCCTGCTTTGGCTGGTCACACGAACATATTCCGGCAAGAATTGCCGAAAGCGGCAATAAGCCAGCCGCAATGGGGCGGTGACGCGCCCTTTTGGGAGCGCTGACTGTCACACCCTCCCCCGTGATCTACGCTATTGGGCGAGGCGGAGCTGGCTCAGATAACTATGCTGGAAAGGAATTGCGGAACGGGATAATGATGTCGCCAAGTATGGCGACATCCACGGCATTCCTCTTGTTTGGCTTGTCGAAAGACTGACAACTCCGAGAAGTTTTGGATTGGGCCGAAAGCGGCCCAGATTCATTCCGCCGGGAAAACCCGGTTCTTACCAGCCTGCTTGGCCTTGTAGAGCGCTGCGTCGGCACGGGCAATCATCGAGTCGGGCATCTCCCCGTCTCCCCGTAGCGCAACCCCAGCACTGAAGGTAATCAGCAACCGCTCATTGTTGTGCAGGAAGAAGCGCTTGGTCAACTCGCGCTGGAGGCGGGTCACAACGTGAACACCATCTTCCAGATTGGTTTCGGGCAGCACGATGATGAATTCCTCACCGCCGTAGCGCGCCACTTCGTCGGTGGGGCGAATGATGTCTTTGATGACTTTGGTGAGGTGCACCAGCGCCGCGTCGCCTGTCTGGTGGCCGTAGGTGTCATTGAGGCGCTTGAAATTGTCGAGATCCAGCAGCGCCAAGCTTAACGGGGTGCCATGACGTTCGGCATGGGCCAGTTCACGATGAAAAACTTCCTCCATACCGTGACGATTGAGCGCTCCGGTCAATTGGTCCTCGCGCACCTTTTCGCTGACTTGCTGCAATTCGATTTCCAACTGGCGGACCCGCATCTCTGCTTCCCCAACCTCCCGGCGCGCCTCGTTGAGTTCGTCGCGAGTCCGCTGGATGTCGCTCTGCATGTTCTTGGTATCGCGCAAAATGTCGCCGAGAATGGCATTCATCTGGTTGATATCCTCCGCTTTGCGCAACTTGAGCGAGTAATCTTCGATCTTGTCGTGGTAGCCGCCGGTGCTGTCGGACATTTCACCCAGCCGGTTGACGAAGGTGGCGATCATGTTTTTCAGGGTATTCTTGGCCTCATCCAGGCTGTGCTTGAGGTTGCCTTGCTTGAAAATTACTTCCTTTAACCCGCGTTCCGCGTCGAAGAGCATCCGCGAATCGATGGGATGCGAGATGATTTCCTGCACCACCGCAATCTGGCCAAGCAGCCACTGATCGCCGTCCACCACCAGTTCGCTGATGTTGTCAATCAACAGGCGCAGCAAACGGAACAGGCCATCCAGCACCTTGGCGTCGTCTTCGCCGCGCAATTCAAGCTGGAACCAGAATTTCTTGAGTTCCTTGGAAAACTTCTCGAGAGCGGCAGAATCGCCCGCTTCGCGGGCCATTTTTGCCAGTTTCACCGTTTGCTCATGTAAATCGGGAATTTGCGACAGTCGTCCGCCCAGCCCGTCTTCCAAAACCTGGGCAATCAGTTCGCGCAACGACCCAGTCATATCAGTCGCCTTCACGCCGACAAGCTCCTGCTTCGCCACTTCAACCGGGCTTCCTCCTGCCGCCTCAGGCGCATCCGCCACCGCCTCGATACCCACGCTGATCGGCGTTTCCGCCCAGCGGTGGACGAGTGCCTGGAGCTTTTCATGCAAGACGAAGGCATCCGAGGAAAAATTGCTTAACACCCGCTCCAGCGACTCTTTCTTGCGAGGCGCGGTCAAACCGCTACGCTTGGTTTCCCATTCTTTCAGCAAATCGCGAATCAGCGCTCCCCACGGGGTATCCTTGCCATTGCGCCGACCACGCAACAACCCCGCCATGCCTTGTTCGATCCCCTTCCAGTCATGTTCGCCCAAAGCCCGCTCGAATCCGGCGAACTCCCGCGCCAACGAAGGGTCTTCGCGAAAAGCATCCTGCAATACCTTATGCAGAACGTTTTCTACCCCGCCATCCTGCGCCGGCTCGATCCCGGCAATTTCGTTATACAGTTTGAGATAATTGTCCGGGGTCGGGGCAACCCGCCTGGATGCCAGCAACTTGAGCGTCTCACGAGCGATATCGGTAGGATTGGTCGGCGTGGTCATCGTTTTTTGCTTTTATTAAAAAAGGGGTTAGATCATAGCACCGCACCGATGGTGCTTCAATCGCCCGGATGAATGCGCTAGAATCGCCCTTGGTTTCCTGCGAAAACATCATGCGTCCCCTCCTGTATATCCTCGCCGCTTTTTTTTCCATCCCTGCTTACTCCGCCCCCATGCCCATGGAAGATGCCGGGTCATTGCGGCAAATCGCCGAAACGTTTGTATTGCAACAAGCAGTCGAACTCCCCGGACAAGCAAGCGCCGTCGTAGGGGTCATCGACAGTCGCCTGCGTCTGCCGAAATGCTCCACCCCAGAGGCATTCCTGCCGCCCGGCACGCGCCTGTGGGGCAATACCACCGTCGGCATTCGCTGCGCGGCGCCGGCCTGGAGCATTTACGTGCAGGTCGCGGTAAAAGTGATGGCCATGGCGGTGACCGCCGCCAAACCCCTTACTCAGGGACAATACCTCTCCCCGACCGATTTGGCCACCCAGCTAACCGACCTGACCCAACTGCCCTCCGGGGTGCTGACCGATCCGGAGCAGGCTATCGGCAAAACCCTGACCACCAGCTTGCCGGCGGGTCAGGCTCTGCGCTCGGACATGCTGCGCTCGCCGCTGATGATCAAAACCGGCCAAGTCGTCAAGCTGATCGCCCAGAATGGCGCCTTCCAGGTCAGTTCGGAAGGCAAGGCGCTTGCCAACGGCGGCCCCGGCCAAACGATTTCGGTGCGCACCGCTAGCGGCAAGGTTGTCAGCGGCGTGGTAAAAGCCGATGGTTCGGTGGAAGTACCGTTTTAGAATTTCAACTTTTGGACAAGGCATCATGACTGCAAAAATCCTCGACGGCAAAACCACCGCCGACAACCTTCTGAAAGACATCAATATCCAGGTGGAAGCACGCCGCGCCACCGGCAAACGCATTCCCGGCCTGGCGGTAATCCTGGTCGGCGACAGCCCCGCCTCGGCCATCTACGTACGCAACAAACGCCGCTCCTGCGAAATTGCCGGAGTCAATTCGATTTCCATTGATTTGCCCGCCACAACCACTCAGGAAGCACTGCTCGCGCATATCGACCGACTAAATGCCGATCCCGCAATCGACGGCATCCTCGTACAATTGCCGCTCCCCGAACATATCGACGATACGTCGGTCATTGAGCGTATCCGCCCCGACAAGGACGTGGATGGATTCCACCCTTACAACATCGGGCGACTGGTACTGCGTATGCCCACCCTGCGTCCCTGCACGCCGTTTGGCGTGATGACGCTACTCAAGCTTACCGGGGAAGAATTGCGCGGCAAAAACGCCGTGGTGGTGGGAGCTTCCAATATCGTCGGGCGCCCCATGACACTGGAATTGCTACTCGCCGGTTGCACCGTCACCACCACCCACAGCGCAACTCGCGACCTGCCCGGCTTCGTCGCTCAGGCAGATATACTGGTGGTAGCCATCGGCAAGCCGAACTTCATCAAGGGAGAATGGCTCAAGGACGGCGCCATCGTGATTGATGTCGGCATCAATCGTCTGCCGGACGGGAAAATTTGCGGCGATGTCGATTTTGAAACCGCCAAGCAACGGGCGTCCTGGATCACCCCGGTACCTGGCGGCGTCGGCCCGATGACGGTAGCGACACTGCTGGAAAACACCCTGAAAGCGGCGGAACTGCACGACTAGGCACACCAGCCTTTTAACACGTCGACGCCGACCCAACCGGCTCCCTGCATGTCCCCGGACAACACCTTGCAGGGGGCATCGGGTTCGCCCAGATCGCTCATCACCGCCACCGCCCCGGAAAAGTCGTGGTCGAGGGTATAGTCACTCACCGTCACCACGGTCGGAAGACCTGCCCCCAAGCTCGATTTCAAACCATTTTCCGAATCCTCAAAAGCCAGGCAGTCGCAGGCATCCAGTCCCAGCTTATCAAGCGCCCACAGGTAAATGTCCGGTGCTGGCTTCTTGGCGGGAACGATATCCCCGGCGGCAATGACCTCGAACCAACTCGCCCCATCCGCTGCCAAGCTATGCCGCAGCAGTGTCGTCACATTGTCGGGCGAGGTGGTAGTCGCTACCGCCAAGCGCAACCCAGCCTGGCGCGCCTCCCTGAGCAAGCGCGCCACACCGGGGCGTAACGGAATTCCGCCTCCCTCCAGCAACTTTACATAATGGTGGGTTTTAGCCTGATGGAGAGCCATGACCAAATCATCGAAATCCGAAGGCTTGACGTAACCCGTATGAAATTTTTCCACAAAGAATCGGATTCGTTCCTTCCCGCCGGTTACCGCCAGCAACTGACCGTAAAGCGCCACGTCCCAATTCCAGTCCAGCCCGAATTCCCGAAACGCCGAATTGAACGCAATACGATGACCATCGCGCTCGGTTTCCGCCAATGTTCCATCCACATCGAAAATCAATGCTTTCAACACATTCCCTCACTTTCAGACACATCCAGCTTGCGATGACGGCGTATTTCTGATATTAAAGCGGTTTTGCCTAAATCGGTTAACCAGATGTCAGCTGAACTACACAAACAATTTACACCCTACGTTGCCAAAAAGAACGAGGAATACATGAATCCCCGCCAACAGGATCATTTTCGCAAAATCCTGGAAGGCTGGAAAGCTGAGTTGAGCGAGGATATCGACCGCACCGTCCATACCATGCAAGACGAGGCAACCATTTTTGCCGATCCCAACGACCGAGCCAGCCAGGAATCCGACATGGCCCTGGAACTGCGCAATCGTGACCGGGAACGTAAACTCATCAAGAAGATCGATGAAACCATTGCCAAGATCGAGTCTGGCGATTATGGCTACTGCGAGAGTTGCGGCATCGAAATCGGCCTGAAGCGTCTGGAGGCCCGCCCTACGGCAACCTTGTGCATCGACTGCAAGACGCTCGATGAATTACGCGAGAAACAGGTCGCCAAGTAATTCTTCTGTAAATTTCCCATACTGGCATGACTTCCGCCGCCGACTCGGAATTCCAGCGCAAGCTAAACGGACTGCTGTTCAGCCTGATGTCCTGGGAGCAGTTGAGCACATTCTGGGGCAAGGTGGATCGTCATGCCGGCTGGTACCTGTATGCCGTTGGTGAAGATCTGCCAAGCACCCCCGCCAACGCGGATCAAGTACAGCACTTCATGGAAAATCTCGATGCCCTGCTCCATCGGGAACACCATGAAAAGTATTGCGGCATCGTCTATGCGGACAATCTCGAACAACCTGGATTCGTCAAGATTTACGACCCCGCTCACTTGGGCTCCTCCTGCGGATCGAGCAAGAATTCTCCTTTACCCGGCTGGGTA
Organism: Sulfuricella sp.; assembly: GCA_018336195.1. Taxonomy (GTDB): domain Bacteria; phylum Pseudomonadota; class Gammaproteobacteria; order Burkholderiales; family Sulfuricellaceae; genus JAGXQV01. The sequence continues at coordinate 106,059 of JAGXQV010000144.1, forward strand.
ATGAGTTTGGTTCCTCCCGAAGAACTGAAGACCAAATGGGTTGTGCCCGCCAACCGCAAACGCTGGTGGCAGAACCTTTTCAACGCCTGAAGCACAGTTTGTAAAATAAAAAAGGCGGCTCGAAAGCCGCCTTTTTTACTGGAAACCGCAGGTTACTGCTCGGATTCCCGGTTTGCCGGTGCCGGAGCATCCAGCAAGGCTTTCATGGACAAGCGCAGGCGCCCCTTTTCATCGGCCTCCAACACCTTGACCTTGACGATCTGGCCTTCCTTGAGATGGTCGGTCACGCTATTGACGCGCTCGTGGGCGATCTGGGAAATATGCAGCAGACCGTCCTTGCCCGGCAGTACGCTGACGATCGCACCGAAATCCAGGAGCTTTAATACCGTACCTTCATAAACGCGGCCTACCTCGACTTCGGCAGTGATTTCCTCGATACGCTTCTTAGCCAATTCGCAGGCTTCCACACCTTGGCAGGCGATGTTGACGGTACCGTCTTCGGCGATATCGATGGTGGTCCCGGTTTCCTCGGTCAATGCGCGAATCACCGCACCGCCTTTGCCGATCACGTCACGGATTTTTTCCGGGTTAATCTTCATGCTGACGATACGCGGCGCATAAGCGGACATTTGCTGACGCGGCGCTTCAACGGCCTGCTTCATGATGCCGAGGATATGCATACGGCCTTCGCGCGCCTGGGTAAGCGCAACCTGCATAATTTCCTTGGTGATACCCTGAATCTTGATATCCATTTGCAAAGCGGTCACACCAGCTTCAGTACCGGCCACCTTGAAATCCATGTCGCCGAGGTGATCTTCGTCGCCTAGAATGTCGGTCAACACCGCGAAGCGGTTGCCTTCCTTGATCAGGCCCATGGCAATACCGGCGACATGTGCTTTAAGGGGCGCGCCGGCATCCATCAACGAGAGGCTGCCGCCACATACCGACGCCATCGAACTGGAACCGTTGGATTCGGTAATTTCCGAAACAACCCGCATGGTGTAGCCAAATTCTTCCGCACTCGGCAAGACGGCTACCAGAGCACGCTTGGCCAAACGACCATGGCCGATTTCGCGGCGCTTGGGAGTTCCCACGCGCCCGCATTCGCCAGTAGCGTAAGGAGGGAAATTGTAGTGCAGCATGAAACGATCAGTGTAGCTGCCTTGCAAGGCATCGATCATCTGCTCGTCGCGACCGGTACCCAACGTTGCGACAACCAACGCCTGGGTTTCGCCACGAGTGAACAGCACGGAACCGTGGGTGCGCGGCAATACACCGGTACGGATGGTAATCGGGCGGACGGTGCGGGTATCGCGGCCGTCAATACGGGGTTCACCCTGGAGGATTTGCCCACGCACAATCTTCGCTTCTAATTCAAAGAAAAGATTCTTGATGAAGTTTACGCGATCGGCACTTGCGCCTTCACCGGCCAATTCCACCACCACGCGGTTGCGGATTTCGTCGATACGGGTATAGCGGTCCTGCTTTTCCTTGATTTGGTAAGCTGCGGCGAGGTCGTTCTGGGCCATTTCCGCGAGTTTTGCAATCAACGCCTCATCCTTGGCGGGCGCAGCCCAATCCCAGGCATCGGCGCCGGCTTCATCAGCCAGCTCATTAATGGCGTCAATCACCGCCTGCATTTGGTCGTGGCCGAACACCACTGCACCCAGCATCACGTCTTCAGGCAACTCTTGGGCTTCGGATTCAACCATCAACACGGCTTTTTGCGTGCCTGCAACGACCAAATCCAGTTGGGACGTCTTCAGTTCGGTTGCAGTGGGGTTGAGGACGTACTGACCATCAACATAACCGACGCGTGCGGCGCCGATCGGGCCGTTGAAGGGAATGCCGGACACCGCCAAGGCAGCCGAAGCGCCGATCACCGCAGGAATATCCGAATCGATCTCAGGGTTGGATGAAATCACCGTGGCGACGATTTGCACTTCATTATAGAAGCCGTCCGGAAACAGGGGACGCAGCGGGCGGTCGATGAGGCGGGAGGTCAGGATTTCCTTCTCGGAGGGACGCCCCTCGCGCTTGAAGAAACCACCGGGAATCTTGCCGGCAGCGTAAGTACGCTCCTGATAATCAACGGTCAGCGGAAAAAAATCCTGACCGGGTTTGGCATCCTTGGCGCCGACCACTGTGACCAGCACAACGGTGTCGTCCATGTTGACAATAATTGCGCCGCCCGCTTGGCGGGCGATCTCGCCGGTTTCGAGCGTAACTTGATGACGCCCATAAGCAAAACTTTTCTTGATTTGTTTCAAGGGATTTTCCTTTTTGATAGCCTGCTACCGCAGCCCAGGCGGCAAATACAGAAACCCCCGGCGCAACGAGGATTGCATCCGGGGGAAAACAGTGGGGCGCACTAGCGCCCCACTTTGAAACCGGAAGTTACTTGCGCAGGCCGAGGCGCTCGATCAGCGAGCGGTAACGGTCGGCATCCCTGCCTTTAAGATAGTCCAGTAGTTTACGGCGCTTGCTCACCAGCTTGAGCAGACCACGGCGGGAATGATGATCCTTGACGTGGGTTTTGAAGTGGCCCGTCAGGTCGTTGATACGCGCGGTCATCAGGGCAACCTGAACTTCGGGGGAACCGGTATCGGCCTGAGCACGTTGGTAATCCTGCACGAGCTGTGCTTTCTGGGCACTTGTCACTGACATCTTTGTCTTCTCCGAAATACAAACATTAAAAGGCGTAATTGTACCCGCTATTGGGTAGATTTCTCAAGCAATTCTGAATAGTTACCCGAAAATTTTCGAGTTGGATCAATTGTCGGGGTGATTAACCAACCGGCGCGGCGCGATTTTCCCATCGTCGAGCATTTCACCAACGCCGAGAAATAGGTTCCGCGAGTCATAAAGCCTTGCCACTCCACTCATCACCTGACGCGGCAACCATACCGGATTACCGCGTCGCAGGTAAAACGCACTGTCGTCATCCAGGACGATAGCAGGCAATTCACCAAGCAGCACATCGGCTGGCATCAGTGCAGCATCGCGTTGCGCCATATCCATTTCCCCAAGTTGATCGATGGTAACGGCATCGGCGATGACAAACGGACTGGTCACGGTGCGCCGTAAGGCACTCATGTACGCCCCGCACCCCAGTGCACGTCCTATGTCTTCGCCGAGTACCCGGATATACGTTCCTTTGCTGCATTTGACGGTGATCCGCAAACGCACGCCATCGAAACTTTCCTGATCCAGGGAATAGATCACGACTTGACGAGGCTGGCGCTCGATCTCAATCCCCTTGCGGGCGTATTCATACAATGCTTTACCTTGGAACTTGAGCGCGGAATACATCGGGGGAATCTGGCTGATTTCCCCAAGAAAACGCTGCAACACCGCATCGATATCGGACTGCGAGACCGCCACCGCAATCGGGGGAGTCAACTCTCCCTCGGAATCGCCGGTCGTGGAGGTCTGTCCAAGGGTAAATTCCGCCCGATAGGTCTTATCCGCGTTGAGGAGATAGTGGGAAAACTTGGTCGCCTCCCCGAAACACAGGGGAAGCAAGCCGGTCGCCACCGGATCGAGATTACCGGTATGCCCCGCCTTGGCCGCCTGATACAGAATTTTGGCTTTTTGAAGAGCGCTGTTCGAACTGATGCCAATCGGCTTATCCAACAGCAACACGCCGTCTACACGACGCTTGACACGCTTAAACTGCAAAATGTTTATTCCGAAGGATGGCCACGATCTTCAGCGATGGCGGCGTCAATCAACTGAGACAAATGCGAGCCGTTTTCAACCGACGAATCATGAACGAAATGCAGCAGCGGAGTAACCCGCAGCTTTATGCGTTGCGCCAGTTGGGAACGCAGAAATCCCGCAGCGCGTTCCAGGCCCGCCGAAACCGCGGCCGCCTGCTCGCTTCCGCCAAGCAGGGTGAAATAGACCTTGGCGTGCGCATAATCGGGCGTAACATCGACACCGGTCAGCGTCACCATACCGACACGCGGATCCTTGACTTCTAGACGGATCAGTTCCGCCAACTCTCGTTGAATCTGTTCCGCTACACGACGGGGACGAGTATTGTCTTTGGGCATGGGTTCTGACTAGGGACAGGAGGAAATAGAGGCTAGGAAACCTAGCCTCTACCTCTAATTATAGTGAACGGGCAACTTCAACCATCTCGAAGACTTCGAGTTGATCGCCTTCCTGGATGTCGTTGTAATTCTTCAACGACAAGCCGCACTCGAAGCCGGACTTGACCTCTTTGACGTCATCCTTGAAGCGCTTGAGTGAATCCAGTTCGCCGGTAAGCACCACCACATTGTCGCGCAACAGCCGGACTTGCGCAGCCCGCTTGACCACCCCGTCCAGCACGTAACAGCCGGCGACCGCCCCCACTCGGGAAATACGGAACACTTGGCGGATTTCCACCAAACCGATAACGCTTTCCTTCTGTTCGGGAGCCAGCATCCCGGAGAGAGCCGCCTTTACGTCGTCCAGCGCATCGTAAATGATAGTGTAGTAACGCACCTGGACACCGGTCGCATCGATGAGTTTACGAGCGGTCGCATCGGCACGGGTATTGAAGCCGATCACCACGGCCTTGGAAGCCAACGCCAGATTGACGTCCGACTCCGTAATGGCACCCACACCGCTATGAATAATGTTGACCTTGACTTCGGAAGTCGAAAGCTTCTGAAGAGCATGGGCCAACGCTTCATAAGAACCCTGCACATCGGTCTTGATGACGAGCGGGAGCACCCTGACTTCGCCTTCGGCCATTTGCTCGAACATGTTTTCCAGCTTGGCGGCCTGCTGCTTGGCGAGCTTCACATCGCGGAACTTACCTTGGCGGAACAGGGCAATTTCACGCGCTTTTCGTTCGTCGGCCAGCGCGACTACGTCCTCGCCCGCCATAGGCACGTCGGACAAACCTTGAATTTCAACGGGAATGGACGGGCCAGCTTCCTTGACCTGCTCGCCGTTCTCGTCGAGCATGGCGCGCACTCTGCCGAAGACCGCCCCGGCAAGAATCATGTCGCCCTGACGCAAGGTGCCGGACTGCACCAAAATCGTCGCTACGGGGCCGCGCCCCTTGTCCAAACGGGCTTCGATAACCAGTCCCTTGGCCGGTGTTTCGCGCGGTGCGCTCAACTCCAGCACTTCAGCTTGAAGCAGGACACTTTCGAGCAGTTCGTCGATCCCCTGCCCGGATTTGGCGGAGACATGGATGAACATGGTATCGCCCCCCCAATCCTCTGGGACAACTCCTTGCGCCACCAATTCCTGACGAATCCGTTCGGGATTAGCGTCCTGCTTATCGATCTTGGTTACCGCCACAACGATCGGTACACCGGCCGCCTTAGCGTGATGGACAGCCTCAATAGTCTGGGGCATAACGCCATCGTCTGCCGCCACCACCAGAATCACCACGTCCGTCGCTTTCGCGCCGCGGGCGCGCATTGCCGTAAAGGCTTCGTGGCCCGGCGTATCGAGAAAAGTCACCATACCACGCGGCGTTTCGACGTGATAGGCGCCGATATGCTGGGTAATACCGCCGGCTTCGCCATGGGCTACTCGGGTTCTACGAATATAGTCGAGCAGCGAGGTCTTGCCGTGATCGACGTGCCCCATCACCGTCACCACCGGGGCGCGCGGCAATAATTCGACTTCCTTGTGTTCCGCCACGTCGTCGAGGAACGCATCGGGATCGTCGAGTTTGGCCGGTTTGGCCACATGCCCCAATTCCTCGACCAGAATCATCGCGGTTTCTTGATCGAGTACTTGGTTGATGGTCACCATGCTGCCCATTTTCATCAACACTTTGATGAGTTCGGCTGCCTTAACTGCCATCTTGTGCGCCAGTTCTGCCACAGTAATGGTTTCCGGAACCAGCACTTCGCGAACCACCGGCTCGGTAGGCATGGCAAAGCCATGCGGTTGATCATCGCCCTTGTGATGCGACTTGTCCTTGCGTCCACCGCTACGCCACCCGCTAGAAGATGGGGCAGAACCGCGTACTTTGATACCACGTTTCTTCTGGGCTTCTTCCCAGGCGGTATCCTTAGTTGGTTTCTTGGCGCCCTTCTTTTCACCTGGTTTTTCCGCTGGTTTCGCCGCGGGTTTATGCAAGGTACCTTCAGGTTGCTGAACCACAGCGGGTTCAGCCTTGGTCACCGCCGGCGCAGTCGGTGCGACCGCTTCAACCACAGGCGCGATCGTTTCCGCCTTGGCCTCACGTTGTTCGCTACGCTCCTTCTCTTGCTCCATCTTGGCCTGAGCTTCGGCAGCCTGACGGGCCATCAACTCAGCTTGGCGGCGCGATTCTCCTTCACGCAACGCAACCTGCTCGGGCGACAACACTGCGGCAACCGGCACATCCGGAACCACTTCGACTTCCTTAACCGCTTCCGGCCCGGTGGCATCCATGGGATCACGCTTGACGAACACCCGCTTCTTACGCACTTCCACCTGAATGGTGCGCGCCTTTCCGGTGCTGTCGGCTTTCTTGATCTCGGTGGTCTGCTTGCGTGTCAGGGTGATTTTCCCTTTTGGCTCCTGGGCACCGTGAGAGCGACGCAGGTATTCCAGCAGGAGCGTTTTGTCCTGTTCGGTAAGAACATCGTCGGCAGTCTGTTTTCCGACTCCGGCAGCGCTCAACTGTTCCAGCAACAGCGCGGGTTGCAAACCCAGTTCGCCAGCAAATTGCGCTACACTTAATTGGCCCATTTCGCCCTCCTATCTTCCCCGATCAGGCAAACCACGGTGCACGCGCGGTCATGATCAGTTGTTTGGCGCGTTCGCCATCCATCGCGGTCATTTCGACCAAATCGTCCACTGCCAAATCGGCTAAATCATCCATCGTCGAGATCCCCTTGGAAGCCAGAATCCGCGCGGTGGCGTTATCCATTCCTTCCATGTGCTGGAGATCCTCTGCAATATTCTCAATCTTTTCCTCGCTGGCAATCGCTTCCGTCAGCAGGGCGTTGCGTGCACGGCTACGCAACTCGTTTACCGTATCTTCATCGAACGCTTCAATTTCCAGCATTTCGGCAAGAGGCACATAAGCGACTTCCTCCAAAGTGCTGAAACCTTCCTGCACCAGAATATCCGCCACCTCTTCGTCGACGTCGAGCTTGGCCATAAACAAGGCGCGAGTCTTGGACGACTCCTCTTCACTCTTCTTCTGAGCATCCTCTTCAGTCAGGATATTCAGTGTCCAGCCCGTCAACTCGCTAGCCAAACGCACATTCTGACCATTACGCCCAATTGCTTGGGCGAGTTGCTCTTCCCCGACCACCACGTCCATACTATGGCTGTCCTCATCCATCACGATACTGCTAATCTCCGCGGGTGCCAGGGCGTTAATCACGAATTGGGCAGAATCCGGCGACCACAATACGATATCAACTTTCTCCCCCGCCAATTCTCCGGTCACCGCCTGGACACGGGAACCGCGCATCCCTACACAGGTGCCGATAGGGTCGATACGCTGATCATTGGATTTCACGGCAATCTTGGCACGCACCCCGGGGTCACGGGAAGCCGATTTAATTTCCAGCAAACCTTCTTCGATTTCCGGCACTTCAAGCTCGAACAGCTTGACGAGAAACTCCGGCACAGTGCGTGACAAAACCAGTTGTGGGCCGCGAATATTGCGGTCTATCTTCATCAGATAAGCACGTACACGGTCGCCGACCCGCAGATTCTCCTTGGGGATCATCTGATCGCGGGGCAACAACGCCTCGATACGCCCCGACTCGATAATGGCACTGCCACGATCCATCCGCTTTACCACCCCGGTCACCAGATGCTCGCGGCGATCCAGAAAGTCATTAAGAATTTGTTCACGCTCCGCTTCGCGGATCTTCTGGAGGATCACCTGCTTTGCTGCCTGCGCGCCGATCCGCCCGAATTCGACTGGCTCAAGGGACTCTTCGACAAAATCATCCAACTGGAAATCGGCGCTCTGTTGTTGCGCATCGCTTAAGGCCACCTGACGACTGGGGAACTCGACCGCATCATCCGGCACAGCTTGCCAACGCCGAAACGTCTCAAAATCACCCGAAGTGCGATCTACACTCACCCGCACCTCCACTTCCTCGCTAAAACGCTTTTTGGTAGCGGAAGCCAACGCCAGTTCCAGCGCACCAAAAATCACCTCTTTCGAGACATTTTTTTCCCGCGCCATCACATCCACAACCAGCAAAATCTCGCGACTCATACCACCTCCGACTAGAATTTCGGTACCAAGCGTGCCTTATCCAAATTGGACAACTCGATAGTTAGCGGAACCCCATCCACTTCAAGAGTCAACACCGCACCTTCGACACCACGCAACACACCCATAAAATTTTTACGCCCATTCAAGGGAACACACACCTTGAGTTGGACCTTTTCACCAGCAAACCGAACAAAATCCGCCTCCTTCTTGAGCGGACGATCCAGACCTGGGGAAGAAACCTCCAAGCGGTCATAATCGAAATCCATCTCAACAGCCAGTACCCGACTGACATGATTGCTGACCAGCGCACAATCATCAACCGTTACCCCGTTTGGCTTATCAATAAAAATGCGGATCATCTGCCCCCGATTGGACAGTTCCAAATCAACCAACTCGTAGCCCAAACCGGTGACGGCCTGTTCCAACACCCCATGCAAATCCATACTCGCACCACAAATAAAAAATGGGCTGAAAGCCCATCAAAATATTTTATTATTATAGCAAGAATCGCCGCCTATTGGAATAGACGGCGCCCTATATCACAAACCGAAACTCACACCCGAGCAACGAACATTACTTGTCCGCCTTCTCAATTTGATCTTTTTTAATGGTAATTTCGGCTTTTTTCTTGAGGCCGGCGATAAATGCCGCCGAATACTCTTGCGCCAACATCTGACGCAGACGATCCACATAACTCTTCTTCTTGGCCTCGTCCAAAACTTCCGACTGAAGCACGCGATTTACCTTAATCAACAGGTATCCCCCCTTAGGGTTAGCTACACCAACGAATGCTGGAAGCTTGCCAGCATCCGCACGAAAAATTTCTCCCTGCGCAGCTTGACCGAGGCTGGCCGAAGTCAGACGGGAAATCACAATAGGCGCCCCCCATTTCAACTCAGCCACCTCCTTTCCTTGGCGCAACGACTCCAACGCCTCCTTACCCTGCTTGCCGGCCTGCGTCTCACCGGCCTCGCGCTGGATCCGCTTATTCAGTTCTGCCGCCAACTCCTCCATGGGCTTGTAGGTAGCCGGACGAAACTCCAGAACCCGCGCAGATACCAGCGTATTAGGGCGAACTTCAACCGCTTCGGTATTGCGTTTGAGCTTGAGAGCCTCTTCCCCAAAAATCGCCTGCAATAATTTAGCGTTATTAAGCAACGCCACGTCTCCGCCATTCTTGGTAACCCAAGAACTGCTTTGAACTTTCAACTTTAACGCATCCGCAACCGGCTTCAGACTATCCGGCTGCTCGTAAGCTGTATTGCTGAACGTCTCAGCCACCTCGGCAAAACGCTTTCCGGCCTTCTGTTTTTCCAATTCTAGGGCGATTTCTTCATGCGTTTCCGCGAGAGTACGCGCCTTACCCGCCTTTATCGCAGCCAACTTGATGATATGAAACCCGAAATCCGACTGCACCGGACCAACGACATCCCCAACATTCATCTTGAAAACCGCATCATCGAAGGGCTTCACCATCGCCCCCCGCGCAAACATCCCCAAATCCCCACCCTTGTCCGCCGACCCGGGATCTTGAGAATTCCTCTTCGCCAAGTCTGCAAAACCGGATGGGGACTGCTTGGCCTCTTTGAACAATTTTTCCGCCTTGGCACGCGCGGCAGACTTATCTGCTTCGCTGGCATTGGACGCCACCGCAATCAGGATATGACTGGCTTGACGCTGCTCCTGCTCCTGAAACTGACCAGCGTGCTCATCGTAATATTTCTTGATTTCCTCGTCGGACACCGACATTTGCTGGACCAAGTCATCCACGGAAAGCACCACATATTCCAGCCTTGCCTGCTCAGGCACCCGAAACTCTTCCTTGTGCTTTTCGTAATAAGCCGCCACTTCTTCCGGCGCCACCTTCACTTGCGTCATGAACTGCTCAGGCTGAATAACCGCCTGGACAATTTCCCGGCGCTGCTCGCTCAACCGAACCATATTATCCAGGGCAGTGTGCGACACCAGCATGGAATTCACCGGGCCATCCTTGAATTGATCGTTAGTCAATGCCTGGCGCAAGCGCATTTCAAACATTTGCGCCGTCATGCCCTGGTTGCGCAGGAACGCCTCATAGCGAGCCTTGACGAACTGACCACCGTCCTGAAACTCCGGAATTTCGCCGATATACTTAGCCAGCATCTCGTCGGGCACGACGATGCCAACCTTATTCGCCCCGCCGGACAACAAACGCAATTCGATAAGATTATCGGCAATAGCCCCCCGTATTTCCGGCTTATCCATCATCGCAGGGTCATACGACGGCCCCATGGCCGCTCGCATGCGCTCCTGCTGCTCTTTGAGCACTTGATTGAACTCCTGCTTGGTAATTTTCTGCCCGTCAACCTTGGCGACCATAATGCTGTCAGCGCCTTGCTTGAGATAGGAATCCACCCCCCACAACGCAAAAGGAATGGTAATCAGCGCCAGAATAAGCTTGGCAAACCAGCTTTGAGCACGTTCTCTTATGACATCCAACATAATTGCATTCCGCTCTATTCGAAATCTGACCGCATCGGCACAAAAAAAAGGGCGAACCTTTGTTCGCCCTCGTCTGGCGGAGTGGACGGGACTCGAACCCGCGACCCCCGGCGTGACAGGCCGGTATTCTAACCGACTGAACTACCACTCCTGAAAACAACAACACTAAAACACTAACTGGTGGGTGCTAACGGGATCGAACCGCTGACATTCGCCTTGTAAGGGCGACGCTCTACCAGCTGAGCTAAGCACCCGAAAAACGACTAGTTTACCGCATCCTTAAGGGCTTTGCCAGCCCTAAATTTCGGGACTTTCGCCGCATTGATCTTGATGGCCGAACCGGTGCGAGGATTACGTCCATTTCGGGCTGCACGTTTCCCTACATAAAAAGTTCCGAAACCAACCAATGTAACCATATCGCCCTTTTTCATAGCAGCTTTGACCGCGCCAACTGTCGCATCCAGAGCGCGCCCTGCGGCAGCCTTGGAAATTTCGGCAGACTTAGCGATTTGATCGATCAATTCAGACTTGTTCACGAGTGGTCCCCTTTCAGAATTTAGGAAAAAAACGAGGTAGAAACCCTGCAATACGCTTTATAACAAGCCGCAAAACAAAGTGTCAAGCCATCAATGCTTTGTAATACCCGATTCTTCCGTCTTTTTTTCAGCAGCGGGAATGGCAACATCCTCGGGCTCGGGCCGCGCCTCGGGTTTTCGCTCCAAAGCCAACCCCAGCACCTCGTCAATCCACTTGACCGGCTGGATTTCCAGGCGATTTTTGATGTTCTCGGGAATTTCAACCAAGTCCTTGACGTTTTCCTGAGGAATCAACACCAGCTTGATCCCCCCCCGATGAGCCGCCAGCAGCTTTTCCTTGAGACCACCGATGGGCAACACCTCGCCACGGAGGGTAATTTCACCGGTCATGGCGACGTCGGCACGCACCGGAATCCCGGTCAACACCGAAACCAGTGCTGTGCAAATTGCCACGCCCGCACTCGGACCATCCTTGGGGGTCGCGCCTTCAGGCAGATGGATATGAATATCCTTCTTTTCATGGAAATCCGGGGCAATACCCAGCCCGCTGGCGCGCGCGCGCACCACGGACAAGGCCGCCTGGATGGATTCCTGCATCACCTCGCCGAGCTTACCAGTGGTAATCATCTTCCCCTTGCCAGGCACCACGACGCTTTCAATGGTCAGCAATTCGCCGCCAACTTCCGTCCACGCCAACCCAGTGACTTGCCCGACCTGATTGTTCTTTTCGGCCATACCATAGGAATAACGGCGCACCCCCAGGTATTTATCCAGGCTGCGCGTCGTAACGGTAATCTTGCCCTTGCTGCTCTTGAGCAACAAGGCCTTGACCACCTTGCGACAAATTTTGGCGAGTTCCCGTTCCAGACTGCGAACCCCCGCCTCGCGGGTGTAATAGCGCACGATATCCCGCACTACGCTTTCACCCATCGCCATTTCAGTGGCCTTCAGGCCGTGCACCTTCATTTGCTTGGGAAACAGGTAACGCATGGCAATGGCGATTTTTTCGTCCTCGGTATAACCCGACAGACGGATCACTTCCATACGATCCAGCAGCGGTGCGGGGATGTTCATGGTATTGGAAGTCGCCACGAACATCACGTCGGACAAATCGTATTCCACCTCGACGTAATGGTCGACGAATGTATGGTTTTGCTCGGGGTCGAGCACCTCAAGCAAAGCCGAAGACGGGTCGCCACGAAAGTCCATGCCCATCTTGTCGACTTCATCCAGAAGGAACAACGGATTGCGCACCGCGACCTTGCTCATGCTCTGCAATATCTTGCCGGGCATGGAACCGATATAGGTGCGGCGATGACCACGAATTTCCGCCTCGTCACGCACCCCGCCAAGCGCCATCCGCACGAATTTGCGGTTGGTGGCGCGAGCGATGGATTGCCCAAGCGAGGTTTTGCCCACCCCGGGAGGTCCAACCAGGCACAGGATCGGTGCTTTGAGCTTGTCGACGCGCTGCTGTACGGCCAGATACTCAACAATACGTTCCTTGACCTTCTCCAATCCATAATGGTCTGCTTCCAACACCGCTTCGGCAGCCTTGAGGTCTTTGCTGATCTTGGTTTTCTTCTTCCACGGCAGCCCCACCAGAATGTCGATGTAGTTGCGAACCACTGTGGCTTCGGCAGACATCGGCGACATCAGGCGCAACTTTTTCAGTTCGGATTCCGCCTTGGTGTGCGCTTCCTTGGGCATCTGGGCAGCACTGATTTTCTTGGCCAATTCATCCAGATCGGCCCCTTCCTCCATGTCGCCCAGTTCTTTCTGGATCGCCTTGACCTGTTCGTTCAGGTAATACTCGCGCTGGCTCTTTTCCATCTGGCGCTTGACGCGACCACGGATGCGCTTTTCGACCTGAAGGATATCGATTTCAGCATCGAGGATACCGAGCATATGCTCCAAGCGCTTACGCACCGGGAGCATTTCCAGAATCTCCTGCTTCTGCTCGATCTTGAGCGGCAGATGGGCGGCGATAGTGTCGGCCAAGCGCCCTGCCTCGTCGATACTGGCCAGCGAGGTGAGAATTTCCGGAGGGATTTTCTTGTTGAGTTTGACGTACTGATCAAACTGGGCGAAAAGGCCGCGCCGCAAGGCTTCGACCTCATGGTCCGCCACTTCCTCTTCAGCGAGGCTGGACTGAACATCCGCCACAAAATGAGTACGTTCGTCGTGAAAACTTTGGATAGCCGCACGCTGATTGCCTTCCACCAGCACCTTCACGGTACCGTCGGGAAGCTTGAGCATTTGCAGAATGCTGGCTACGCAACCGACCCGATACATGTCATCTGCGGTTGGATCGTCCTTGGACGCGGCCTTCTGGGCCGCCAGCATGATGTGCTTGCCGGATTCCATCGCGGCTTCCAGCGCCTTGATGGATTTGGGGCGCCCGACGAACAATGGAATCACCATATGAGGAAAGACCACCACGTCGCGAAGCGGCAATAGCGGCAAAGTCAGCAGTCCATCCGGGGAGTCGGTTTGCATGGTCATAAGAGGATCACCTAAATTAGCAAATTGCCCATGAGGGCAGCTTGGGGCTTACCGCCGCAATTCAAGCCATGAAACACAGCCAGGAAAATTATGCTCAGGCCGATTCGGCTAGCCTGCCTTCGGAATAGATCAGAAGCGGTTTGCTCTCACCGTTGATTACCGCATCGTCCACCACCACTTTGGTAACGTTACTGAGCGAGGGCAAGTCGAACATGGTATCAAGCAAGGAGTGCTCCATGATCGAGCGCAAACCGCGCGCACCGGTCTTGCGGGCCAGCGCCTTCTTGGCGATAGCGAAAAGCGCCTGCTCGCGGAATTCTAGATCGGCCCCTTCCATTGAGAACAGCTTTTGATATTGCTTAGTCAGGGCATTTTTCGGCTCGGTGAGAATGCGCACCAATGCACTTTCATCGAGATCTTCGAGCGTCGCAACTACCGGCAGGCGCCCCACGAATTCGGGGATCAGGCCATATTTGATGAGGTCTTCCGGTTCAACATCGCGCAGCACCTCGCCGATGGCCTTGCGGTCATCCTTGCTCTTCACTTCGGCGCCGAAGCCTATGCCGCCTTTTTCCGAACGGCTACGAATCACCTTCTCCAAGCCGCTGAATGCACCGCCACAAATGAAGAGAATATTGGTGGTATCGATCTGCACAAAATCCTGATTGGGGTGCTTGCGCCCCCCCTGGGGCGGCACTGAAGCGATGGTACCTTCGATCAGTTTGAGAAGCGCCTGCTGCACTCCTTCACCGGACACATCGCGGGTGATCGAAGGGTTATCCGACTTGCGCGAGATTTTGTCGATTTCGTCGATATACACGATGCCCTGCTGGGCCTTCTCGATATCGTAATCACACTTTTGCAGAAGCTTCTGGATGATGTTCTCGACGTCCTCGCCAACATAACCAGCTTCGGTAAGAGTAGTCGCATCGGCAATGACGAACGGCACGTTCAACATGCGTGCCAAAGTCTGTGCCAGCAGCGTCTTGCCGGAGCCGGTCGGCCCGATCAGCAGGATATTGCTCTTGGAAAGCTCGACTTCATCCTTGTCCTTGCTGCTATTGCGCAGACGTTTGTAATGATTGTAAACCGCCACTGACAGCGCTCTTTTGGCGAGCGGCTGGCCGATCACGTATTCGTCGAGCAGATGGCAAATATCCTGCGGAACCGGCAGGTCGGACGACGACGACTTGCTGTCGTCTCCCTGGGTTTCGTCGCGGATGATGTCGTTGCACAGGCTGACACATTCGTCGCAAATGAACACCGAAGGGCCGGCGATCAGCTTGCGTACCTCATGCTGGCTCTTGCCGCAAAAAGAGCAATACAGCAATTTATCGGCACCGGATTTGTCTGCCATTTATTCTGTCCTATCGTTAAGCGCCGGCATCCGCACGGCTGTTTATCACCTTGTCGACCATACCGTATTTCATCGCTTCTTCGGCGCTCATGAAATTATCGCGGTCGCTGTCTCTTTCGATGTTCTCGACCGGCTGCCCGGTGTGCTGGGCCAGCATCTTATTGAGTCGCTCGCGCAGATAGAGAATTTCCTTGGCATGAATTTCAATGTCCGACGCTTGGCCCTGAAAACCACCGGAAGGCTGATGAATCATAACACGCGAGTTAGGCAGACAAACCCGTTTCCCGGCGGCGCCCGCCGCCAGCAGAAACGCCCCCATGCTGGCAGCTTGGCCGATGCACAACGTACTCACATCCGGTTTGATGAACTGCATGGTATCGTAAATCGCCATGCCCGCCGTCACCGAACCGCCGGGAGAATTGATGTAGAGATAAATATCCTTGTCCGGATTTTCCGATTCGAGGAACAGCAGTTGCGCCACGATCAGATTGGCGGAGGAGTCGTTCACCGGCCCCACCAGAAACACCACCCGGTCCTTCAATAGGCGCGAGTAGATATCGTAAGCACGCTCACCGCGGCCACTCTGCTCCACAACCATCGGGACCAGCCCGATGCTTTGCGGCTCCCAGACTTGATTTTCGCTCATCGCTTAAGCATTCCCCATCAATTCGTCGAAACTCATAGCCTTGTCGATCACTTTGGCCTGTTCCAGCACCCAGTTTACCACGCTATCTTCCAAGGCAATGGCCTCGACTTCGGAAAGACGCTCGGGGCTGGCGTAGTACCATTCCACCACTTCTTCCGGCTGCTCGAAGGTTTCCGCATGTTCGTCGACCAGCGCACGCACCTGCTCCGGAGCCGGCTTGATCTGGTTGGCCTGCACCACTTGGGCCAGCACCAAACCGAGACGCACACGCTGCTGGGCTTGCTCCTCGAACATCGCCGTCGGCAGGCTCATGGTCGCGGCCTTTTCGGCGCTCATGCCCATCTGTTCAGCCGCATAGCCTTGCAGACGCTCGATTTCCATCTCCACCAGCGCTTTGGGCAAATCAAAAGAAACCGCTTCAACCAGCGCCTTCATTGCCTGTTCCTTGAGATTGGTGCGAATGCGACGCTTCACTTCACGTTCCACGTTCTTGCGGATCTCGTCGCGCATCTTGCCCAGATCGCCGTCTTCAATACCCAGGCTCTTGGCAAATTCGGCATCGATGGCTGGCAATGCCGGCTCTTCAACGCCATTCAGAGTTATCTCGAAGGACACTGACTTGCCCGCCAGTTCCTTGGCATGATAATCCTCAGGGAAAGTCATGTTGAAGCTCTTGGTTTCACCGGCCTTCATCCCGACCACGGCATCCTCGAAATCCTTCAAGGCACGCCCTTCGCCGAGCACCAGCTTGTAACCCTTGGCTTGACCGCCCTTGAAATCCTCGCTACCGATTTTTCCATGATAGTCGATATTGACCTGGTCGGCCGTAGCTGCGGCACGTTCCACCACGCTGTAGGTCACGCGCTGCTTGCGCAGGATATCGATAGTCTTGTCGAGATCGGCATCGGAAACGGAAACATCGGGACGATCAATCGTCGCTACGGAGATATCGCCCACGACCACGTCGGGATAAATTTCGAAAACGGCGCTGAACACCATATCCTGAGAACCTTCCGGGGAAGGCTTGCCATCGATGCGCGGATTGCCGGCCACTTTGAAGTTCTGCTGGCGCACTGCTTCGGAAAATCCCGCCTGCACCGCTTCACCCAATACTTCCTGGCGTACCTGGTAACCGTATTGCTGCGCGACCACCTTCATCGGCACCTTGCCGGGACGGAAACCGTCCATTTTCACGCTGCGCGCCAGCTTCTGAATGCGCTTGCCCACTTCGGCCTCGAACATGGCCATCGGAATCGAAATATCCAGTTGGCGTTCCAACGAATTCACTACGTTCTCAGTTTGCATTTCCTATTCCTCTAGTTTGCATTAATTCTGGTGCGAAAGGGGGGACTCGAACCCCCACACCTTGCGGCGCTGGAACCTAAATCCAGTGCGTCTACCAATTCCGCCACTTTCGCAAAAATAGACAAAGTTTTAAGGATACCATAAGGGGGACAGGCAGGTAAAACGGGATCGACATTACTACCCCCACTCTTCAAAAACCCAGCCCACACAGTCCGGCAAGTTGCTTTACAATTATCCGGAATAACAGAAAACGCTAACTGTCTGAAAGCGCAGTATCATGCTTACCAACACAACACCGGCAGGGACAACGACATGGCAATCGACAAAGCCTTTCTGAAGGAACACGGGAAGTATCTCCTGGGGGGAATCGTACTCGGCGCGATCCTTGGTGCCGGTGCCGCCGGGTTTGCCGTTTACAAGAGCCAGGAGCCGGGGCGCCAGGCGCTGGTGGGCCTCGCCAAGGCCGCTGCGGATCTGACGACCTGCACTGCGTCGATCAAGGAGTTCCAGGACGGGCTAGCCAAAAACAAGGAACTCATCGAAAAAACCGTGGCGGATAAAGCCGAACTGGAGAGACAACTCACCGACGCCAGAGGCGAGGTCGCCAAGCTCACGGAAAGCTTGAAAAAACTCCCTCCCAAAGCGCCCGAAAAGCCCCAGCCCACAAAAGCTGAGCAAAAAAAGACTCCCCCGACCTACTCCAGAAGACCCGTCCGGCCCTCGGTTCCCCCAGAAGAAGTTCGGGAAAACTGGGAAGAGGGGTTATAGAACGACATGGTGCGCTCAGGGCAGCGCCTAATGCCCCCCGCCTCTTTACCTTACCCCCGCAGTCGTTCCGTCAATCCAGACACCCTTTCCGCCTGGGTGGCAATGGCACGGGCCAGGATATCGCGCCCCGCGCGCAGGATGATGCGGCGCTTGGCGCGGGTGATGGCGGTATAGACCAGGGCACGGTTGAGCGCCGGGGAAGACTCATCGGGCAGCGCCAGCAGGACATGCTCGAATTCCGATCCCTGACTCTTGTGGACGGTCATGGCAAACACCGTTTCGTGTTGCGGCAGCCAGCCGGGCGCGAAATCGCGCAACTGGCCGTCGGCCCCCTGGAAGAACACCCGCCGTTCGCCGTCGCGTTCGGCAACGATCCCGACGTCTCCATTAAACAGCATCAGGTTGTAATCGTTGCGCGTCACCATCACCGGACGTCCGTAATACCAGGTTTCTCGCGGCGGAATAATGCCCTCGCGACGTAGCGCGTCTTCGAGCAGCGTATTGAGTCCGGTCACGCCACTCGGTCCTTCCCGGTGGGCACACAGGGCGCGGAAACGCCCGAAATGGTCGAAAAGCATTTCCGGAGCAGCCCGTTCACGCAACGCCCCCCCGTATTCGCGATAGCCTTCGAGCAGCAGTTGGCGAAGATCGTCGCTGCCCGTCGGAACTATCCACTTGAAATCGGGACTGCCATCTTGCGCCAACAGTTCCAGCGCCCCATCCGCCTCGCCGTCGCGCACCGCGCGCGCCAACTTGCCGATGCCGCCGACGGCGTCGAAACGGTAGCTCTTGTGCAGCAGGGCGATGCTGGCCGCCAAGCCACCCTCCCCGCCCGCGCAGATATCGCCGAACACCGCGCCGGCTTCCACCGACGAGAGTTGATCCTTGTCGCCCAGCAAAATCAGACGGGCATGGGGCGGCAACGCTTCCACCAGCTTGGCCATCAGCGCCAGGTCGATCATTGACGCTTCGTCCACTACCAGCACATCGAGCGGCAGGCGGTTGTCCCGCCCATGACGGAAGCGGCTGGAATCGGGACGCGCGCCCAGCAGACGATGAAGGGTACCGGCCTGCTCGGGAATTACGGCGAGGATTTCCGGGGGAATCGCCAGGCGCCCCTTGGCGCCTCGCACGGCCTCCTGCATCCGTGCCGCCGCCTTGCCGGTGGGAGCCGCTAGGCGGATGACCAAGCTTCCCCGGTAGTGCATCTGCAGGGCGGCCTGCAGGCGCACCACGGTGGTGGTCTTGCCGGTGCCGGGGCCGCCGGAAATCACGCACAGACGTTGGCGCACAGCCGTTGCGGCGGCGCGTTTTTGCCAGTCGGGGCCTTCCCCGGCATTGGAGGCAAACAGTTGATCGAGGTCGCGATGCAGGCGTTCTTCGTCGAGATCGGCGCTGGGCGCGGCGGCGCGTGCCAACAGGTCGGTGGCGAGCAGGCTTTCGTAATGCCAGTAACGCGCCAGATACAGGCGATGCCGGCCATCGAGGATGAGCGGCGCGAATTCGCCAGGCGCGCCGGTCAAGCAACTGGCGCGCAAGGCGTTCTCCCATTCATCCAATTCGGGGAACACCACGCCGGGCGAGAGGGCATCGTTCCAGCAGCGCTGCCCGGCCCAGGCGACCAGATCGACGCAGACATCGCCGTCCGCCACCGCCTCGCTCGCCAGCCACGCCGCCTGCAGCACCGCTGGGCCGGCCTGCGGGTCGAGACGCGCCAGACATGCGGCGAATTGCCGGGACAGCGGCGAGAGCAGACGCGGAGCCGCGCTCACGAGTGCCCTCCCGCCATCAGGCGATCAAGCGCCTCGATCAAAGCCAGCCGGGGGCGGTCGCGGAAGATCCCGGTATCGCCGCCCTGAGCCGGATCGATGCCGCGCAGGAACAGGTAATACACCCCGCCGAAATGCCGCTCATAGGCGTAATCGGCCACCCGGATGCGCAGGTAACGATGCAGTGCCACGCAATAGATCAGGTATTGCAGGTAGTAATGGGCGTCGGCCATGGCATGGGTCAGGGCGGGCGGCGCGTAGCTCGCCAGGTCGCCGCCCAGCCAGTTGGACTTGTAATCGACGATGAAATACTGGCCTTGGGCCTCGAACACCAGGTCGATGAACCCCATCATGTAGCCGCGCATCTGGCGGAAGTCGAGCTGGGACGCGACGGCGGCGAATTCCGGGGCGACACCATAAGCGGGATTGGCCAGCAAGGCGGCGAGACGGGGCGCGTCGAGATTGCCCAGCGGGTAGGAAAATCCCATTTCGACCAATTTGCGGGACGGAGTGACATCCGCAAGACGGATGCTTTCCCGGTCGAGCCGCGCATCGAGCGTCGCCTGCACCATGCGCGCCACGGTGGGCGCCCATTTCTCGTCGATGAAGTGCGCGCGCAGGGTTTCCCCAACCCAACCGCGCAGGGCCAGTTCGTCGCGGCGGGTGAAATCCCATTGTTCGAAGATCGCATGCAAGCAAGTACCGGGCTGCGCGCCGCGCGGAAAGGCGAAAATATCCAGCCGCGGCGCCATTTCGGCATGGCGTGCCGGGCTGGCGTCGTAATCCGGCGCTTCGCTGTGGCGACCCTGGCTCAGTGCCGAAAAGCTGGTCATCCGCCAACCTGCGCTCAGACTGCGGGTGAAGTTTGCGGCGGAGAGTGCCGGGGTTGCTTCAGCAGCCGGCGTGTAGCTGCGTTCTTCGCCAACCAGCGGGGCGACGCTCACGCAGCCATCGGCGCGGGCGGCGAATGCGTGCAATTCCACTTCCAGCTCGGCGCGGGTCATCTCCGCAAAGCGGGCTTCCATGGCAGCCACCGGATCAACCAAGGTGCCCCCCGGACCGTATAGCAACCACGCCAAGGCGGCGGTCTCGACGCCCTTGACGTTGCCCCAAGTGACATAGCAACGATACTGGGCGCGGGTCAGGGCAACATAGAGCAGGCGCAGCTTTTCCGCCAGCCGCTCCGCGCCGGCGATACGCCGGTTGGCTTCCAGCATGGGCGAACCGAGGTCGAGGGTCGGGCGGTGGTGATCGGCGTCGTGAAAAGTAAAGGTGGTCTCGTTCTTCCGCCACAACTGCCCGTCCCACAGGAAAGGACAGAACACCACCGGGTATTCCAATCCCTTGGAGCCGTGGATGGTCACGATGCGCACCCGCGCCGCATCGCTCTCCAGGCGCAGCAGAGCCGCCTCGTGGTCGCCGCGCGGCGCGCGCAGGGTACGCGACAGCCACCCGAGCAAGGCTTCCATGCCCTGGCGTTGATGGCTTTCGACCTGGAGCAGTTCGGCGAGGTGCAGCCAGTTGGTGAGGCGCCGCTCGCCGTCCTGAAAGCGCAGCAGGCGCAACGCCACCTGGTTGTCGTCCAGCCAGGCCCGGAAGAAGCGCATGAAGCCCTGGTCGCGCCACAGTTCATGATAGCGGCGGAAGGCCGCGAACACCCGTTCACCGGCAAGCTGGTCGTGGCGCAAGGCAAACAGCGCCCCACCCTCCCCGCCCAGCGCTTCGCTCGCCAGAGCGGCACGCACCAGATCGTCGCGTCCCGGCTCGGCGACGGCGCGCAACAGGCTTTCCAGTTCGCGGGCTTCGTTGGATTCGAAGACGTTGTCCTGACCGTAGCGCACGCTGGCGACACCGCGCTTGGTCAGTTCCTCCTGCACCTGGCGACCTTGGCGATGAGCGGGAACCAGCACCGCAATATCACCACCGCTCAAGGGCCGCCCCTCCCCGCCTTTTTCCAGACATGCCCCGCTGGAGAGCAGCCACGCAATTTCAGCAGCGGTGGCACCGGCAGCCATCGCATTGGCGGCATCCTTGTTCAGCGCGACCTCCTTGTCCTTGTTGAAGGCCGGTGGGAATAACCGGAATTGCAGGGCCGCGCCGTCCTCTTCATCAGGGATGCTCAATCGCCCCAGATCGCGGTCGCTGGCCTGGACGGGACGATAGCCGATTTCCTCCACCAGAAAAGGGCGCGGCGCGGCGAACAGGGCATTGACCGCCGCGATCAGCCCCGCCGAGGAACGCTGGTTGACGTTCTGCGTAGTGTGGGAATCCACGTCGCGATAGGCTTCCAAGTAGGTATAAACATCCGCGCCACGAAAGCCGTAAATCGCCTGTTTCGGGTCGCCGACGAAAAACACCGGGGCCGGCTGGCCGGCATACAGGCGATGAAAAATCCGGTACTGCACCGGATCGGTATCCTGGAATTCGTCGATCAGCGCCGCCGGATAACGCTTCTTCACCAACGCCGCGAGGTGCGCGCCATGCGGCCCATCCAGCGCCTGAGCAAGGCGATTGAGCAAGTCGTGATAGGAAATCAGGCGGCGCGCCCGTTTGCGCTCCGGCAATTCGCTCTCGCACCATGCCAGCAGATCGGCCTTGAGAAGAATCAGGCGGCGGGCGAAAGCGGATTGCAGTTGCCCCAACGCCTCCAGGAGAATTTCACAGGCGGGAAAAAAAGGATGCTGAGGCGGGGTATGACCTTTTTTGGTACCCGCCACCAGCGCCGCCGGGGTCAACTTAACCAGCTTGTCGGGCGCACTCAGGGGGGCTTGCGAGGCGGCAAACCAGGCATCGAAATCCGCCAACCAGCCGCTCAGACTGGCCTTTTTGTAGCTGGTCTGACTCAAGCCGGGATGTTCCAGCAACACCCCGGAAATATCCTCACGACCGCCCTGCCAAAGCCCGCGCGCCGCGCCGTAAGCCTTATCCAGCGCGGCTTCGGCTGAACCGACCGCCTCGCCTGCTGCCAATGGCGCCAGCGCCATGAAAGCGCTTTTGCCGATATGCGGCAGCATTTCGGCCAGCCACACGTCCGGCGTCTGCCCGGCATCCACCAGGTAATCCACCCAAGCGCCGCGCGCCGGCTGGATTTCGCGGCGCCAGAAATCGTCGATGATCTCGCCGAGAATTTCGCGCTCGTCGGTCAACAATTCGCTGTCGAATTCCATGCCGGATTCGAACGCCCATTCCGTCAAAATGCGCTGGCAGAAACCGTGGATGGTAAAGATCGCCGCATCATCAAGACAACGCAAGGACTGGGTCAAGCGGCGAATCGCCCGCTCCCGCTCAACCGCGCAACAGCTTGCATAGGTTTTGCAAAACACGTCGCCGCTTTCCTCGCCTTTCAGCTCGCCCAGCATATCGACCAGCTTGCGCCGGATGCGCGCCCCCAGTTCCGCCGTCGCCGCCTTGGTGTAGGTGACGACCAGGATATTTTCGACCGCCAGCTCCCGTTCCAGGATCAGCCGCACATACAGGCCGCCAATCGCCCAGGTCTTGCCGGTACCGGCGCTCGCTTCGATTAATGTGGGCCGGTCGAGGGGCGCGGCGTAGACGTCGAAGGGCTGGAAAACGGGGGGAGTCATGTCCGATATTATGAACCGGGTCGGGGTAATGCGCGATGGCGCTTTACATGGCGGACAGCGGCAAGGCGGGGCAACGGCATCAATGCCCATGCGGCGCAATACCCTGCCGGGGTTGCCCTGCGCAGGCTATTTCCGATGCGCCCAGCAACCAGGGCGCCGCCTGTGATGCGCCACAGCAAGAATTCGAAGCTCTTCTACGGTTACTTGATAGATGATGCGATATGGGAATCGACGGAGGATATATTGTCGGCGAGTGTCCCGAAATACTGCACCCAGCAGAGGATTGGTCAGAACAAGATTGGCTGCTCGTTCAAACTCGGCAACAAATTCGAGACCAAGCGCCGCATTTGCTTTCAGCGTATAGAACGCCGCCGCGTCGTGCAGTTCAGCAAGCGCAAGCGGCGCGACGACAAGTTTCACTTCAGCGTTGCACGAACTTGAGCAAGTGCGTCAGCAATCGGAATAACCTGAACCGCTCCATTCTCGATGTCAGCAATTCTGCGCTCGGTTTCGACCGCCCATGCCGCCTCGACTTCCGCATCTTCGTCAAGACTGGCGAGCAATAGCTGGGCAAAAGCCGCTCGTTCGCCGCTGGTTAGTTTCAGGGCTTCGGCTTCGAGCAATTCGAGTTGATTTCCCATGGTGAAACCTCCGTAGAGTTGATTGGAGATTGTACCGCGAGCGTGGTGCAGTGACGAGGGTGAGGAAGCAGCATCAATATTCACCACTTTTCCATCCGGCGCGATGCGTTGCCGGGATTGTGCCTTACGCGGGCTACGCTCGACCATCACGCAGCAAACCGGCGTACCTGCGTCAGGTCGCCCCCCCCCGCCAGCAAGCCTTCCACGCTGATGTCCTCGTCAAGTTCGTCCCAGTGCAGGCCGCTACCCCCGCCGCTGATTTCATAATTCACAAGCGCCTCGGGACTTGCGGCCAGCAGGCGTGGGAAATACGCCAAGGGAACGCCGAGCTTGCGTCCATCAGCCATATCCACCCACATCATCGAAGCATCGAAACTAACTGATTTTGCCAATGTGCTCATGCCATTTCCTTTCAAAAAATTCCCGGTTTTCCATCACCATGCGCGCCAATTCATTGAGTTCCGGCCCGTTCAGGTCAAAGCTCGACGCCAATGCCACCTCCGGCACCAGCCAGAACTTCGCCCGTGCCGCGCCTCTCCTGACATGGATGTGCGGCGCTTCGGGAGGGATTCCCTCGTTGGAGAAGAAAAAGAAACTGTAACCCTTGAGTCTCAACAGAACCGGCATGGCGCTCTACTTGCCTTATCGCAAAAAACGCGCAGCTTAATTAGGGGGGGGTAATAAATAAGCGACAGCATCACAGCAAATGGCGAGGGTGAGGAAACAGCATCAATATTTACTACATTTCCATCCGGCGCAATGCCCTGCGGGGACTGCGCATTATGCGGGTTGTACCCACGAGGTCGGGAGTGGAGAAAGACTTCCGCGTGGGCACGATAAGACTGTGCCCACCCTACCGGGCTAGTAGTGTCGAATACGTTTGACGTCGGCTTTGTCATGCTCTTTGATCTTTTCAAGCGAATCGAATAGCAGAGGTTCCGAAGACACCCGACCATTCGTAACCACATGGCAATGAATATCTGCCTTTTTCCCATTGCGTTCTACATAGGCATGAGCAATACGATGGCCGTTGAGCAGGTCTTCCTCGACAGCCTTTGTATTGTTCTTGTCGATTAACGTTCGAATCACCACTACCAAATCGATATCTTCAAAGTAGATAACATCCCTGTACTCCAACAGTTTCCCATCGGAGATAGAAAACATTGAAAAGAACTTGTCGAGATACTGGGCTATTGGGCGCTTAAGTGTCCGGTCGTAAATTTCATCGAATACCTTTTTTCCAAAACAGGTTCCAATGAACAAAACGAATGTTCCAGCAATCTCTAATCCACCGAATAATGCGGTAGGTCGGTGTCGCTGCTTAAGTGCTGGCACAGAGTCAAATAGTTGCGGTGCATACTCCCAGCCGGGACTCTTAAAGAAGGACTCCATCACTTCTTCCTGCGCTTCTGCGGCTGCCCGTATGAAATGAGCATTACCTTCGATGCCAAAATTGTAGTGAACTGTATTCATAGGTACGCAAGGTCGATGAGTGAGAAATCTAACTAAAAGCAGCCATCCTAAAAGACGCTTTATAAACCGTCAATCCCGTTGATACGGCCCCGGTCGGAATGCGGCACGGCGGATTGTCACAACGGTGGAACGTTGGGGTTCGCTATCGCTCACCACCAACCTACTCGGCCTATCTCTTCCGCGCTGCCGCCATGTGACGGCGGAAAACCCGAACCATTGAACCTGAAAACCTCATTTAAACCGCCAATACGCCAATAACACCAATAACACCAAGAAAATCAGTCATATACTCATGTTTCCAGACAAACCCGAATGGTGAACGGCAATTGCAAAGCCGCTCTTGTTCTTCTTGGAGTCCTTGGTGTCTTGGCGGTTAGAACTGCATTTTTAGGTTGAATCCGCCTGTCGCCGGTCTGGCGGCAGGATGCCGGTGCTTCACCTTGACGGTGGCGCTGCCGTATGGTCGGGAACATCAAGCCCCCTATCCATCCAGCGCGGCAAACATCGGCCCCAGCAAATCCATCGCCAGTTCCTCGAAAGCTGCGTCGAAGGGTTCGCTGTCGCGATACACGGCGCGATACCAGGGGTTTTCCGATTCGCCGTATTGCGGGCCGTTGCGGAATTCCGGTTTTTCCCAGACTTTACGGGCGGCTGCGAGGGCTTGGGCGCTGTCGCCGTCGGCTTGGCTTTTTTTGGCGTAGGCGTAGCTGCTCTTGGGGAAAAACGCCAGTGGCTGATGCAAACCCTGCCAGTAATAGCGGAGCAAACGGGCCATTTCGGCGGCGGGGTCGTCCGGCGCCTGAAAAGCCACGCTGCCATCGGTTCCCGCCAGCCGGCTGACCCGCTCTACGTCGGCAGGCGCGGCCAGACACAGGGCAAGATGCTTGATCCACAGTGCCGGATAATCGCGCGGTTTGATGTCGTTGAGGGTGTAAAGACTCAGGCCCGCCGCGCTCAAACCAGTCAGCCAGCCGCTCAGTTTCAAGTCATCGGCGGCGAATTCCAACCGCACTGGCTCAAGGAGGCGGTCCGGCACGGAGAGACGTGCTGCAAGACTGGCGACCAGGGCGTCCTGGCGAGCATACAGGGCGCTGCCGAATTCGCCGTGGGGCAGTAGGCCGCGTGCTTCGGCGAAGCGTAAGGCTTCTTCATCCTTGCCGTGAAGGCGGCTGGCTAGCGCCACGCCGCGTACTTCGGTGCGCGTCGCATAATCCAGCCCGAATGGTTCACGCCCGGCAAATTCCGCGTCGCTGTCCTCCAGGCGGATGCCCAGGCGCTCGCGCAGCAGGTAACGGGCCGGATGAGCATAGAAACGCAGCAGGGCATCGAGTTCCACACTGCGCCATTCCTCTTCCGGCTCGGGCAACGGCACGCCGAACAGCGGCTGGGACAGCGCGCCGCCCTGCCCGGCTTCCCGCGCGGCGGCGAGCCACGCCGGGGAAAAACCCGGGCGGACGGGATCGCCCTGAAAATAGATGGGACTGAAGGGTTGCAGGGCATGGTGGACGACGATGCGCTCGGCAACCTCGCCGCCGCAGCTTGCCCGCACGGTGTCGAGCAGTTCGGAAACCAGTACCGAGGGCGGCAATTCACGGTTGTCGCGAATATCCTGACCGACATAGCTGAGATACAGGACTTGGCGCGCCGCGAGCAAGGTTTCGAGAAACAGATAGCGGTCGTCGAGACGCCGCGAACGGTCGCCGGGACGCGGGTGGGCGGCAATCAAATCAAAACCCGCAGGTTCCTGGCGACGCGGAAAAGCGCCGTCGTTCATGCCAAGCAGACAGATCACCTGGAACGGCAGGCCGCGCAAGGGAGCCAGGGCGCTGAACGTCACCGCCCCGGACAGGGATGCGCCGTCGCTGGCCGCTTCTAGTTGCGCGCCCAGCCAGCTTTTCACCACGGCGATGCCGACCGGCTGGGCGAATTGCGCCTGGCCCGCCAGTTCGCGCAAGGTCGACAACTGCTCCAGCACGCCGTGCAGCGCGGCTTCCTCGTCGCCCTGCGGGTCGAACAGCCGTTCGATCAACCAATTCAAGCGTTCCGCCCATTGTGCTAGCGGGTATTCACCCTGCAAGCCGTCCGCCAGTTCGAACAGGGTTTCGACGAATTCGGCAAAGCAGCCGGCCACCTGCGCGCGGCTGCCTTCCACGTCGTCATAGGGCGAGACCTCACCAAATAGCGCCATCTCATCTCCGGCATCCTGCGGCAAGGCGAACCCCAGCAGCAGCCGGTTCAGCCCGTCGCGCCAGGTATGGCGCGGGCTGGCAGGCAGCCCCAGTTCGCCCTTGTGGGCAGCGTCGCGCCCCCAGCGGATACCGGTTTCGCGCACCCAGCGGTGAATGGCGCTCAGGTCGTCTTCCGCCAAGCCGAAGCGGCGCAGCACGGCCGGCTGTTCGAGCAGCCCCAGCACCCATTCGGCGCTGAAGCGGGTGGTCGGCAAATCGAGGAGAGTCAGGAAGGTTGCAGCGATCCGCTGCCCTTCTCCGCCCGCGCGCCGCGGCGCGGCATGGGGAATATAGGGAACCCCTTCGCGTGCCGCGAAAACCGCCTCGATATACGGCGCGTAGATGGCGATATCGGGCGCCAACACCGCTACGTCGCCGGGCGATAGACCGGGATGCTCGGCAAACAGGCGCAGCAACTGGTCGTGAAGGACTTCCATCTCGCGCATCGGCCCATGACAGGCGTGGATTTGCACGGAAACGTCGCCGTCCGCAATTTCCTGCAGCGGGTAAACGGAGGATTCGGGATCCGCAAGGTCGAGGATGTCGGTTTGCAGTACCTGCAGCAGCGTGGCGCGCTCCCGTTCGGTATCCTGAAAACGGCTTTCCAGTTCGCCGAAGCCGGCCAGGGCGCCGAAAAAATCCCGTCCCTGTTTGCCCAGCGACGCCAGCAGAGGATTGCCGGTTTCCAGGTAGAGTTCCGCCGCTTCTTCGGAACCGGCAAGCCGCGCCTGCTCGCGCGGGTCGCGGATCAGTTCCCAGTATTCGCGGCTGGGATTGAGGGCGAAGACATGCACTTCGGTGCGGTGCGCCAGCTTGTGAAGCATTTCCAGGTAGAGCGGCGACAGGCTGGAGATACCGAACAGCGTTACCCGCTCGGGAAGCGACAGCGCCTCGGCAGTATCAAGCCGCTCGAAAAGCTGCCCCATCAGGGCAACCCAGTGGCTATCCGGGAAGTCCGCCGCAAGATGGCGCCACAAGGCGGCCTGCCAAACCTCGTCCGCGCCCAGCCCCCTGCTTTCCCCTCTTTGCCAGGCAATGATCCAGTCGGGGCGGTACACCAGGTATTGGTCGAACACCTCGGCTAGGCGTAGCGCCAGTTCGTAGCGACGGGCATCGCCGCCGCCTTCCAGGTAGCCGCGCAACCCCGGTGCGTCGCCAAGGCTGGCGGGCCGGGCCAGCCAGTCCATGATGCGCCACACCAGTACTTCGGGGGCGAACACCGAACGCTGGGGCAGATTTCCCAAGGCGCTGCGCATCAACTGCCAGGCGTAGGAAGCCGGCTGGGGAAATTCGACGTTGGCGCATACCCCAAGCTGCTCCGCCAAGCGCAGCGAAACCCAGCGCTCCATGCCCTTGCCCTGAACCACCACGATTTCCGGGGCGAACGGCGCCCCCAGCGGCACGGCAAGTACGCCGGCCAGCAACGCCATCAGGCTTTCAGGACGATTGGATTGATAGAGGCGCAGCAAGGGCGTGACCAGCCCTTGCGGTTAGGTGCGGGGAAGCAGCAGAGTGACCTTGAGGCCGGGATTCAGCGGGCGCTTTGCAGAAATATTGTTCCAGCGCTGAATATCGTTGGCCGCCACGTTGAAACGCCGGGCAATGCTGGAGAGGGTATCGCCATGGCGCACCGTGTAATGAGTTTGGGCGGGGCGCTGCTTGGCGGCGGAAACCTGCTTCGACTTGAGCGGCTTCGCTGCCTGCTTGGCTGCGACCTGGCTCTTCCTAGCCGGCACTTCCTTGGTGGCAAGCATCTTCCGGTTCGGGACTTCCTTGACGATGGTCAGCTTCTGACCAAGCGCCAACTGGTTGGCCTTCAGGTGGTTCTGCACCTTGAGCTGGGCGGGGGTAACGCCATAGCGCCGCGCCACGCTGAGCAGGGTATCGCCTTTCTTCACCACGTGCGCCGTCCGGCGGGTAGTACTAGCGGGTGCTTCGGGTTCCACCTCGACGGAATAATCGGCGGTCAGGCTGCCCTGATCGGAAACGGCGCTACTTCCCTTGGGCACCAGCAAGGTACCGCCGGCCAGTTTGCGCTGGGTGCTGATGCCATTGATTTCCTTGAGGCGCGCCACGTTGATGCTGAACTTTCGCGCCACGGCGTCGAGCCGTTCGCCGCGGCTAAGCTTGTAGGATTGCCAGGAAACCAGGGGTTTGTCGTAGCTTTCCAGGTTGCTCATAAAGGTATCGGCCTTGTCCGCCGGCAACAGCAGGTAGCTGGAATCCTTGTTGTTGATGACCGGGCGGTTGTGGGCGGGATTGAGCGACGCGAATTCGGCGGCGGGAATTTCCGCGAGCCGCGCGGCGAGCGCCATGTCGATATGCTTGCCGGTGGAAACCTTGATGAAATAGGGCTGGTTGGGAATCGACGCCAGACTTAGGCCGTATGCTTGCGGATTGGCGACGATATGTTTCACCGCCAACAGTTTAGGCAGGTAATTGCGGGTCTCCGGCGGCATCCTGAGGCTCAGAAAATCGGTGGGCAGACCCTTTGCCTCGTTGCGTGCAATGGCGCGCATGACGTTGCCTTCGCCCCAGTTGTAAGCAGCCAGCGCCAACTCCCAGCTACCGAACATGCCGTAGAGCTTTTGCAGGTAATCCAGCGCCGCATTGGTCGCCGCCATAATGTCGCGGCGCCCGTCGTACCACCAGTTCTGCTGCAAACCGAAGTTCTTGCCGGTGGATGGGATGAACTGCCAGATCCCGGAAGCGTGGGCGCGCGAGTAGGCTTTCGGGTTGAACGCGCTTTCGATCATCGGCAACAGCGCCACTTCGGTAGGCATCCCGCGTTTTTCGACTTCCTCGACAATATGGTAAAGATAGCGCTGGCTGCGTTCCACCATGCGTTCCACGTAATCGGGACGATTGGCGTACCAGCTCTCATGATCCTGGATCAGCGGGGTATCCATCTCCGCCAGCACGAAGCCGTTGCGAATGCGCTCCCACAGGTCGCCGGAATTTTGCAGCACCACCGGCGCTTCGGTTTCGGCAACCGGTTCTTCATCCCCCACGGAAGTAATTTTCGGAGAGAGTTGCAGGAGCGGGGCGAGACCCGGCTCGGCGGTTTCTGCGTAGGCTTGCTTGATGGCGGGGACTTTCCCGCCCTCGGCTTGTTCAGCCGACCAGGCGGTAGTGTGGAACAGGGAGATAACAGACAAAGCCACGGAGACAGCGTGTTGAATGCGCATAGTTTTCTTGTCTTGCCGTTGGGGGAATTCTGGGGATGTTACCCGCTAGGATTGATCCCGGTCAAGAC
Source organism: Sulfuricella sp. (assembly GCA_018336195.1). Lineage (GTDB taxonomy): Bacteria > Pseudomonadota > Gammaproteobacteria > Burkholderiales > Sulfuricellaceae > JAGXQV01. The sequence continues at coordinate 136,796 of JAGXQV010000144.1, forward strand.
AAATTTCAGTTATCCACGTCCTGAAACGACATGACAACATACTGTTTCAAAAAGTGTTTCGCCATGTCCTCAACGCTGCAAACACCTCAACCGGGCTATTCAGGGGGTGTCCGGCGTAACGACTGGCGGCGGCCGCCACGGACGGATCGTCACAACACAGGAAGGGATTGGTGGATTTTTCCAGTGCCAGCGTCGCCGGCAGGGTCGGCAGATTGCGCGCCCGGGTCTGGGTATCGCGAATTTCCCGTTCAGCCAGGAGCGCATTGTCCGGCTCGACGAGCCGCGCGAAACGGATGTTTTCCAGGGTGTATTCATGAGCGCAACAGACCTGGGTTTCATCCGCCAAAACTGCGAACTTCTGCAAGGAAGCATAGGCCTGCGCCGGGGTTCCCTCAAACAGTTTCCCACAGCCGCAGGTAAACAGGGCGTCGCCACAAAACAGGGAATTTGCGCCATAATAGGTAAGGTGATCGGCGGTATGGCCGGGCGTATCCAGTACTTGTAGGTGCAAGTCCAGTTCCGCAAATGAAACGATATCGCCGCCACCGACGGGCCGATTGACCGTAGCGATGTGGCGGCTCCCGTAAATCGGCAAAGCCGGGAAACGCGCCAGCAAATCGTCGTTTCCGGCGATGTGGTCCTGGTGATGATGGGTATCGAGCACGGCCAGCAGACGCAATCCATGCTCATCGAGATAGTCCAGCAGCGGCTCGGCGTCGCCGGCATCGACCGCCACGGCATGGCGTCCGTCGTGCAACAGCCAGATGTAATTGTCCTCGAATGCCGGAATGGGAATTATCGTCAACATGACCGCCATCTTTGAACCTTACGTAGCGAATGTCAATGTCCCAATTTGAAGAATGGCTCACCACCCCGCTCGGTCAATACCTGATCGAGCGCGAACAGGCGTATCTCGACCGAGAAGTGGCGGACATTTTCGGCTTCAACGCCCTGCAACTGGGCATGGCGCAACACGATTTCCTGCGCAACAATCGCATGCCGCAGCGCTTGCACGTCGATCCCGCGATTTCCGCGCAACTGCTGGCCGACCCCGCTTTCCTGCCGATTGCCGGGCAGAGCGTCGATCTGGTGTTGCTGCCGCACCTTCTCGAGTTCAGCGACAATCCTCACCAGATCCTCCGCGAAGCCGAGCGCATCCTGATACCGGAGGGCCAGGTCATCCTCAGCGGCTTCAATCCCTTCAGCCTGTGGGGGTTGGCGCGGCGCCTGCCCGGCGTGCGGCGCTCCGTGCCCTGGCAGCACAAGTACATTTCCCTGTTGCGCATCAAGGACTGGCTGGCCCTGCTCGGCTTCGAAGTGGTGGGCGGACGGATGTGCTGCTACGCCCCGCCTTTCCAGCGCACCGCAATGCTGAACCGCTTCCGTTTCATGGAAGCGGCGGGCGACCGCTGGTGGGCCTTGGCCGGCGGCGTATATTTCCTGCGCGCCAAAAAACGGGTGCAGGGCATGCGCCTCATCACCCCCAGTTGGAACGAACTCAACGCCGCCCGCAAGGCGCTCAAGCCGGTCGCGCAAAAACTCATCAACCAGAAAAATTCCCCACAATAATGACCCAACCATTAGTAGAAATCTTCACCGACGGCGCCTGCAAGGGCAATCCCGGCCCCGGCGGCTGGGGCGTCTGGCTACGCTACGGCAGCAATGAAAAGGAGTTGTGCGGCGGCGAGCCGGGCACCACCAACAACCGTATGGAGTTGACCGCTGTGATCCGCGCCCTGGAAGCCCTCACCCGCCCCTGCCACGTGCGCCTGCACACCGATTCGCAGTACGTGCAGAAAGGCATCAGCGAATGGATCCACGGTTGGAAAAAACGCGGCTGGCTGACCGCCGACAAGAAACCGGTAAAAAACGACGACCTGTGGAAAAAGCTTGACGAACTCGCCGCCAACCACCACGTCGAGTGGCTGTGGGTAAAAGGCCATGCCGGCCATGAAGGCAACGAGCGCGCCGATCAACTAGCCAATCGCGGCATCGAACAATTGCGGAAAGGCTAAAAACCATGCGCCAAATCTTCCTCGACACCGAAACCACCGGCCTCGACCCCAAGCAGGGCCACCGCATCATCGAAGTGGCCGGCGTGGAAATGGTCAACCGGCGCCTCACCGGCAAGCATTTCCACCGCTACCTCAATCCCCAGCGCGAGATCGACGCCGGCGCCCAACAGGTTCACGGCATCAGCCTGGAATTCCTCCAGGACAAGCCGCTGTTCCGCGACATCGCCGAGGAATTCCTGACCTACGTCGGCGACGCCGAACTAATCATCCACAACGCCCCGTTCGACGTGGGCTTCCTCAATTCCGAACTCGGCAAGCTCGGCCTGGACAAGATCGACGGCCGCTGCGCCATCACCGACACCCTGAAGATGGCCAAGACCATGCGTCCCGGCCAGAAAAACAACCTCGACGCCCTGTGCCGTTTCTACCAGATCGACAACTCCGGGCGTACCCTGCACGGCGCCCTGCTCGACGCCGAACTCCTCGCCGAAGTCTACCTCGCCATGACGCGCGGCCAGGAAAGCCTGATGATCGACCTGGAGGAAGCACCACCCAGCCGCACCGACACCGTAGTCACCGGCAACGTTCCACGCCGCTTGGTGATACGTGCGGCCACTCCGGAAGAACTGATCGCCCACCAGCAGCAGATCGAAGACATCGACAAGGCCAGCAAAGGCAAATGCCTGTGGAAAGCCATCGCCCTCCCCCAGGAGGCCGCGTGAAAAAACTGCTCCTGATTATCGCCGCGCTGGGCATCAGCCTCACCGCGCAAGCCGCCGCCATCCCCGAACCGCAAGTCGTCCGGATCACCCCCCGTATATACGCCCTGCTCGGCCCGGTCGGTCTGCCCAGCCCGCACAACCAGGGCTACATGGTCAACACCACCGTTATCGTCGGCGAGCGCGGCGTGATCCTGATCGATTCCGGCAGCAGCGACGAGGTCGGCAGCCATCTCGCCAAAGCCATCGCCAAGATCACCCCCAAGCCCGTCACCCACATCATCAACACCCACCACCACGGCGACCACCACCTCGGCAACAGCGCCTTCAAGAACGCCCGGGTGCTGAGTTCGGAAGAATGCCGCAAGCTGGTGGAAAAAACCGGCGCGGAATGGGTCGCGCTCATGGAAAATCTGGTCGGCCACAAGCTGCCCAACACCCGGCCGGTTCCGGCCGACGTCACCGTGCCGGGCGACTCCCGCACCGAGAGCAGCCTGCAAGACGTCAAACTCCTGCTGTGGGCACCCAAAGGCTCGCACACCCCCGGCGACCTGATGGTCTGGTTGCCCGACGACAAGGTGCTGATCGGTGGCGACATCCTGGTCAACGGGCTGGTTCCCAACCTGCGCGACGCCAACCTGAAAAACTGGATCACCGCTCTGCGCCAAGTCGAGGAACTTGCCCCCGCCACCGTCGTCCCCGGCCACGGCCCGCTGATGAACAAGGCGGACGTAGCGAAACTCCATAAAATGCTGGTCGGCTTCTACGCCGGCGTCGAAGGCGGCTACAAGAAGGGTCTCAACGACAGCGAAATCCGCCCCACCCTCGATTTGAGCGAATGGCAGAAGCTCAAGGAATACGACGCCGCAATGGGGGCAAACATCAACCGGGCATATCTGGAAATCGAGGCGGAGAATTTTTAGGGAATTCGCTACCCCACTCGCAACAGCCCCAACCAAGTCGCGAGATGAAAAACATAAAATTTCCCCGCCAGCCTTGATACCCGTCGCATTCTCGGGTATGCTTCGCACCCTTTGGAGCTGCCCCGGCGCAAGTTCTGAAAGAAAAACACCTTCGGAGAGGTGGATGAGTGGTTTAAGTCGCACGCCTGGAAAGCGTGTTTGGGATAATATCCCAACGGGGGTTCGAATCCCCCCCTCTCCGCCAAATTGTTCATTGCCCGTTTCATGGCGGGCCTCCCCGCATTGCAAGGTGGTGAATCTGGTCAGGTCCGGAAGGAAGCAGCCACAGCTATTTATTGCAAGTGCCGGGGTTCAGGCTCGCCACCCCCAATCTCTGGTAAAATTCGCTCCATGAGTTATCAGGTTCTGGCGCGCAAATGGCGTCCCAAGTCATTCACCGAGATCGTCGGTCAGGAGCATGTGGTCAAGGCGCTTTCCAACGCCCTCGATCAGCAGCGTCTGCACCACGCCTATCTGCTCACCGGTACGCGGGGGGTCGGCAAGACCACCCTGGCGCGCATTCTCGCCAAGGCGCTCAACTGCGAAACCGGCATCACTTCCAGCCCCTGCGGGGTGTGCAGCGCGTGCCGGGAAATCGATAGCGGGCGCTTCGTCGACCTGCTCGAACTCGACGCCGCCTCCAACACCGGCATCGACAACATGCGCGAGGTGCTCGACAACGCGCTCTACGCGCCGACCTCCGGGCGCTTCAAGGTCTACCTGATCGACGAAGTGCACATGCTCTCCAAGGCCGCCTTCAACTCCATGTTGAAAACCCTGGAAGAACCGCCGGAACACGTCAAGTTCATTCTCGCCACCACCGACCCACAGAAAATCCCGGTGACGGTGCTGTCGCGCTGCCTGCAATTCAACCTCAAGCAAATGCCGCAACCGGCCATCGTCGGCCATTTGATCGACGTGCTGGAGCGCGAATCGATTCCCGGCGAACGCGCCGCTTTGCAACTCCTGGCGCGCGCCGCGCAGGGCAGTATGCGAGATGCCCTGTCGCTGCTTGACCAATCCATCGCCTACGGCGGCGGCAAGGTGGAAGAAGCACAAGTACGCGACATGCTGGGGGCCATCGACGAAACCTATCTGTTCGGCATCCTCGAAGCGCTCGTCGCGCACGACGGCCCAGCCCTGCTCGCCCATGCGGATAAAATGGCGGAGCGTAGCATCGCTTTCGAAGCCGCCTTGCAAGACCTCGGCACTCTGCTCCACAAGGTTGCCCTGGCGCAAACCGTGCCCGCCGCGATTCCCGAAGACGCCCCGGAAGGCCCGCGCCTCATGGACTTGGCAAAAGCCATCGGCCCCGAGGAAATCCAGCTTTACTACCAGATCGCCCTGCACGGACGGCGCGACCTGTATCTCGCCCCCGACGAATTCGCCGGATTCAGCATGACACTGCTGCGCATGTTGGCTTTCGCCCCGGACGAAGGCGGCGCCCAGTCCACCCGCCCCGCTCAGCCCCCCCCTGCCGGAGCCAGGGACGTTCCGAGACTGACCCCGCAACCCCTTGCCGCGCCTGCTCCCCAAACAGCGTCCGAAGCGCCCGTTGCGGCGCAAGCCGTGCCCGCGTATGCCGCCGTTCCTGTGGAGAACAGCGCTCCCGCCGCCTTCGACGGCGACTGGCCGGGGCTGGTGGCGCGCCTCAAATTGGGTGGCATGGCCGGCATGTTGGCCAAGCAATGCGAACTGAAAAACTGGGACGGCAACACTCTGGAGTTCCATGTTCCCGAGGAACACCGCCACCTAGCGGACAAGAGTTATCAGGACAAGCTCAAGGAAGCGGTCGCCAAGCACTTCGGCAACCCGGTCAACATCAACATCGCGGTCGGCAAAATCGTCGGGATGACCCCCGCGCAGGTCGAAGGCCGCGAAAAACAGGCACGTCAGGTCGAAGCCGTGGCCTCCATCGAAGGCGACCCGTTCGTCCGCGAACTGGTCGAAACCTTCGACGCACAGATTATCGAATCATCCATTAAACCCTTGCAGCAGGAGAATAGAACATGATGAAAGGCGGAATCGGCGGCCTGATGAAACAGGCCCAGCAAATGCAGGCCAACATGCAGAAAATGCAGGAACAACTGGGCAGCGTCGAAGTGGAAGGCCAGGCCGGTGCCGGCATGGTCAAGGTCATCATGACCTGCCGCCACGACGTAAAGCGCGTCACCATCGACCCCAGCCTGATGAGCGACGACAAGGAAATGCTCGAAGACCTGATCGCCGCCGCGATGAACGACGCCGTGCGCCGCGCCGAAGCCACCTCCCAGGAAAAAATGTCCGGCTTCACCGCCGGGCTGAACCTGCCACCCGGCATGAAACTCCCGTTCTAGCCAGTGATGGGTAAGTGAAAGACAAAAACAGTTTTGAATGTTTAGTGTTAAGTGTTTAGTTGATGTAGCCGCGCAAAGCGCGTCGGATTTGAGTTGGGCGCAAAGCGCATTCCACCACTCAACACTAAACACTCAAAACTAAAAACTGCTTTTACTTAAAACCCATCACCCATCACCCGATGCACTCCCCCTCCAGTCTCGAAAACCTCATCGACGCCCTGCGCTGCCTGCCCGGCGTCGGGCCGAAGTCCGCGCAGCGCATGGCTTATCACCTGCTCCAGCGTGATCAGCAAGGCGCGGCCAAGCTCGCCTCGGCGATAACCCACACCCTGGCGACGCTGTGCCATTGCGCGATGTGCAACAATTTCAGCGAAGAGGAAGTCTGTCCGCTATGCAGCTCGGGCAAACGCGAACCGTCATTGCTATGCGTAGTGGAAATGCCCGCCGACCTGATGATGATGGAGCAAACCCAGAGTTATCACGGCATGTATTTCGTGCTGATGGGCCGCCTCTCGCCGCTGGACGGCATCGGCGCGCGGGAAATCCACCTCGACCGCCTAGTCAAACGCGCCGCCGACGGAGTGGTGAAAGAAGTGATACTGGCCACCAACTTCACCGTCGAAGGCGAAGCCACCGCCCATTACATCGGGCAAATCCTCCACGCCCGCGGCATCAAAGTCAGCCGCATCGCCCGCGGCCTGCCGGTCGGCGGCGAACTCGAACACGTCGATAGCGGCACCCTGGCCCAAGCGATCATCGAGCGGCGCGAGGTGTAGGAACGACCTCCCGGTCGCGACCGAAGGGCCTCACTGCCCAAGCTGGCCAAGCGCATTACTCCAACTCGATACCGCACGTTACTTTCTCCGGCGTGCATAAATTTTTCGGCGTATTATGACCATAATATTGACCAAAACCGAGTAAGCAATGCAAACCATAAGCCTAGCGGAAGCGAAATCACATTTGAGCGAAATTCTGAACCGGGTTGAGGCGGGCGAAGAAGTCGTGATTACCCGTCACGGCCAGCCTGTGGCTCGTGTCAGTCCGTTTGAGAAGCCAGTAAAAGCCTTGGCCATTGACCGGTTGGCAGCCTTTCGTGCGCGCATGCCTCACTGGCAAAAATCGAGTGCTGAGTTATTGAGGGAAATGCGCGAAGAGGAACTTTGATGTATTACTTCGACACCAGTTTCCTGGCTCCTCTTATTATGGAAGAAGCTTCCAGCGCCAAGGTTGAGGCGTACTTACGCAAGCTGCCTGTTGGCAAACTGTGGGTGAGCCAGCTTGTACGGGTCGAGTTTTCCAGTCTGCTGGCCAGGGAAGTGCGAATGGGCAATATCAGCCCCAATAACGCATTGGCAGCGGATGATGAATTTGAAGCAATGATTACTGAGTCGTATCGCGTCATCGCGCCGGGGGTGGCCGATTACGAGCTTGCCAAGAGCTTCATCAGGCAATATTCAACGGGGCTACGTGCCGGCGATGCCTTGCATCTCGCCATCGCCAAAAATCATGGGGCGGATTTGCTTCTGACCTTGGATAAGGGGTTACTGAAAGCCGGCAAACTAATGGATATTCCTGTGAGCCACGGCATCAAGATTTGATTCGACCCCATCCATGAAAGTCCACGGAAACAGGGATACAGATATTTGTTCCCCGTTCCCTAGCTAGACTATCTGTACACGCGACGAAAAGCCAATAACCGTCAACGGCAGCGCACCGCATCCTGGATACAACAACGGCGCAATTCCACCAACCCTACCCCGCCACCCCGAACCAGAATTCCTCGCCTTTCTCCAGAAATTCCTCGACCGGCATGTAGTGCGAGCCGTCGCAAGAGAACGTCAGGCTGACCATGCCGTTGATGACGTTGATCGAGCTGGAGCGCAGGTAGATGGTTTCGTCGGCTTCACGCAAGCTGCGAAAGCGTTCCAGGGCCGGGCGCACCAGGTTGGCGGAAACCGTCGCGAGGTCGGTGTAGGGGCGGCGCCGGTAGGCGAGGCACACCGCCGGGTTGATGATTTCGTCGAGGACGTGGATGCGATAGCGGTACGGGTCATCAACCAACCAGATGGTGGCGCGGGCGCTGGAGTAATGCAGCTTGGCGTGGAATATCCCGCGTTCGCAGATCAGTTCGTCGAAAATCGCGATCACGTCGTCGGCGTGGAGATCCATCTGGCTATGCACCCGACTTTGCAGGAACAGTCCGTCGCGGATCGCCGGATCGCCGCGCACCTGGCGCCAGGCGCTGTCGGCCTGGACCTGGCGTTCCGGCAGGGTGAGGTCGCGCAAGTCGAATTCCGCCACCAGGAAACCTTGTAGCCCGTCCGCACCGGTCACCACCTGCACCGCGCTGATGCTGGGGGTCTGGCGCATCTCGCTGATGAACACGTCCGACAGCATCAGGCCCTGTTGCGGCATACCGCTCGCCATGTAGAGGCGCAGGGCGAGGTTCTTGCCGCGTCGGGCGTTGCTCATCCCGTCCGGCATGAACGCCGCGCTCACCTGTACCCCGGTAGTGTCCGAGGCATACAGTTCACGGCACAGGGGCATGGAGGTCATGCCATTCTCCAGCGCCGCATCCACGCGCATCCGCTCGCACCACACCGGGGAGCAGGACTTCGCAAGCATCGCCATCGGCCATTCGAGGCGGTGCATCAGGGTGTTGCGCTGATATTCGATGGTTTTTTCGAGATCGCTCATAGTTTCCGCATATTGGGACTTGGGCCACGCTTTTTCAAGCGTCGCGCAGTACTTCCAGGGGCGGATGGGTCAACGCGCCGCGGCTGCCGAGTACGCCCACCAAGCCCACCAGCAGGCTGCCGCCCAGCGGCACGGCGAGCAGCCAGGGATTGAAGGCATACGGCAACTGGAACACCTTGACGCTCAACACCCACTCCAGCCCACTTGCCCCCAGCGCGGCAACCAGCCCGGCCAGCAGGCCAATCCCGGCGAATTCGGCGAACTGGCTGGCAAGGATCACCCGGCGCGGCGCACCGAGGGTACGCATCACGGCGGCCTCGACGATCCGCTCGTCGTTGGTGGAGGCGATGGCGGCGAACAGCACCACGAAGCCCATCGCCCAAGTAAAGAGGAACACGAAACCCAGCGTCGCCGCCAGTTGTGCCATGATGCGGCGCACCTCGTTCATCACCGCCGCCACGTCGATCACCGTGAAATTGGGGAATTCGCGCACCATCCCATCGAGCAGCGCTTCGCGAGCGGGCGGCAGGTAAAAGCTGGTGATGTAGCTGGCCGGGAATTTCTCCAGCACGCCCGGCGAGGCCATCACGAAGAAATTGACCTGGAAGCTATCCCACGCCACCTTGCGCAAGCTGGTCACGGTGGCTTCGAAACGGCTGCCCGCCACCTCGTAGGTCAGCTTGTCGCCGATGGCGATGCCCAGCGTCTTGGCGATACCCTCTTCCACCGAAAGCTGCGGCGGCGCACCGGCCTGCCACCATTGCCCGGCGACGATGCGGTTATCGACAGGCGGCTGCATCGCCCAGGACAGGTTGAATTCGCGTTCCACCAAGCGCTGGGCGCGCTCGTCGGCGGCATAGTCCGCCGCGCTCACCGGCTTGCCGCCGATAGCCGTGAGGCGCCCGCGCACCATCGGGTATAGCGCCACGTCCGCCAAGCCGTTGCGGCTGAAAAAATCGCGTAGCGCCGCGCGCTGGTCGGGCTGGATATTGATGACGAAGCGATTCGGTGCATCCAAAGGCAGGGCCGACTGCCAGCTTTCCAGTAGATCGCCACGCACCACCGAGAGCAGCAGCAACACCGTCAACCCCACCCCGAAAGCCGCCGCCTGCACCGCGCTGCCTTGTCCCCGGCGCAGCAGATTGGCGAGGCCCAAGCGCCAGGCTCCGCGCCCTTCCAGCGGCAGGCGCGCAATCAGGCGCACCAGGCCGAACGCAAGCAGCCAGGAGAGCGCCACCGCCCCGCCCAATCCGGCCAGCACGTAACCGCCGAGCTTGGCGTCGCCGGCCTGCCACAATACCAGCGCGGTGATGGCACCCACCCCGCCGACCAGCACCAGCAGCCCGGAATCACGGGGCAGGCCGATTTCCCGGCGCAGCACCCGTAGCGCAGGTACCCGCTTCAACTGCATCAGCGGCGGCAAGGCCACGCCGATCAACACCGTCATCCCGGCAGCCGCACCCAGCACGGCGGGGAGCAACGCCACCGCCGGCAACTCCAGCGCCAGCACTTCGCCTAGGCGTACCGCCAACACCTGCTGGGCGGCATAACCCAGCCCACAACCGGCCACGACGGCAGCCAGCCCCAGCACCGCGAACTGCCACACGAACAGCCACAACATCTGCCCCTGCGATGCACCCAGACAACGCATCACCGCGCAATTGTCGAGGTGGCGACGCACGAAACGCCGCACCGCCAGGGCAATCGCCACCGCCGCCAAGACCATCCCGGTGAGCGCCGCCAACCCCAGAAAGCGCTCGGCGCGGGACAGCGCGGTGCGTATCTCGGGGCGTGCATCGGCCACGCTTTCCAGGCGCTCGCCGCGCCCCAGACGCTGGCTTGCCCAATCGCGATAGGCAGCCACCGCGCCCTCCTCGCCCGCCAGCGAGAGCCGGTAATGCACCCGGCTACCCTCGCGCAACAAGCCGGTGGCCGGCAAATCGGCGAGATTCATCAGCAGGCGCGGCGCGATGTTGAACAGACTGCCCGCCTGATCCGGCTCGCGGGTCAGCGCCGCCACCACTTTCAAGGTCTTCTCCCCCACCGTCACCGCAGCGCCGCTTTTCAGGCCGAGCTGGCTCATCAGGCGCGGCGCCAGCCACACC